>MNYA01000495.1 GCA_001872985.1 bacterium CG2_30_54_10
ACTTTTCGGGCATTCCAACACAGCCTGAGTTGTTAACAACCTTAACATGCTTCAAAGGTCGCACCCCGTTCTCATCTTTGGGGTGTCGCCACCATCTTGGCGAATACCTTTTTTCGGGAATGCACCCCCTTCGTTCGGAATGACAACCGATGCTGTCATTTCGACCGAAGGGAGAAATCTCTTGCGCCGGGAACCATTGAGTTTCCCCGAATTATTAAGCAGATACCTCATATCTTTTTTTACATTTCGCATTCTCGGCAAGCCGGCGCCGTTGCGCGAAGAAGGGCTTTGCCTCAACTGAAGATGTTCACGTGGGTTCGCCGCAATCGGGGCAGCCTTTCCAAGAGGGGTCGAGAATGCGGTTGCATTTACGGCAAGCGGCTTTCAAGTGGCCGAGGCAGAACGGGCAAAAGGTGAAGTTCATTCCGACCTTCTTTCCGCAATGGCGGCAGGCAACCTGGTTCTCCGGGCGGAGGTGGGCAGGCATGGAGGCCTTTTCGGAGACGCCGGAATCCTTCTCGCCAATCTGGCTAATGGCCAGCAACGCACCTGTCCGAACCTCTTCCGCACCGTCGTTCAACAAGGCCATTAACGGGGCGAGCGCCCGTTTGTCTGAAAGCGCACCCAATGCCTGACATGCGGCGGCGCGAACAGCCGGATTAGCATCATGCAGACAATCGATCAGCTTTGGAAAAACTTTGGGTTCATTCGAGCGGCCCAGAAGCTTGACTGACCAGTAGCGAGCATCTACATTCGGCGCGGAGATCGATTCAAGAAGTTCCTTGGAAACCCCCATTCCCTGCTCCCAGACAGAATCGGCGGCAGTCTTGCGGATGAGCCAGGATTTGTGGGCGAGATATCCAACCAACACCTTTTGGGCTTCGAGAGTCTCGATCATCGCGATGGCATGCAATGCCTCGATTTTTGATTCTTCCGGATCCCCGTCAATGATTGCCGAGAATAGCGGTAGCAGCGCTGGGTCGCGGCGCTCGGCCGCGAGCTGGATCACCCAGAATTTGGCCTCCGAGCTCGCCGTCTGCAGAGCGTCATCGACAGCGTTTGGCGCCTGTTGGTGAACTTTTTGGAGACTGTCGAACGCCGCCTTGCGGAACGGCCAGTCTTTTTCCTCGAGCGTTTTTAGCAGTGGAACCACGATTCGTGGATCCTTGGCATTGCTGGCAGCACGGAGAGCGGCCAGCCTGACCTTGCGGTTCGGGTGGGAAAACGCCTTGATCAGATAGGTTGTCGCTTCCCCGCCCATCAGGCTCAGGGTCTGCACCATCCAGTAGTCGACGTCGTCCGCGTTTTTGGGGATAAGCTCCAGGAATTTGGCAAGTGCGCTGTCTCCAAGGGCTGCAATGATATGGGACGCGGCTTTGCGGGTTCGCCAAAGAGGGTCGGTCAGCGCCTTGACGAGGTGCGGCAAAGCATGGTCGCGAAAACCCAGGAACGCTCTCGTCAGGTCGGCCTGTACATCGCCATTCCGCTCACCGAGTGAGGAAACCAGTATTTCAAGGGCCGTCTCGACCGGAAGCTTTTTCAGCTCGGCGACGGCTTTCTTGCGAACCTCGCTCTTAGCGTTGACCAGATTTTGGCGAATCCGGTTGATATCCTGCTCTTTCATTTTTTCTCCTTTCGGGCTTGTCCGGCGAATGATGCACGCCCGCCCAACGGGGAACAGCCCCGAACAATTCTACAGCGGTATAGGCCGCAGAGGCTCTGAGATTACCGGAAAAAACCTCAAGGGACTCCATTTTTCAAACAGCCTCTGGGAACCAGCCTCTCGGGCAAATTTCAAAGTGTTTTGTCGCATCAATACGACATGGGCATGACTACGTAGAGAAATTTCGAATCGGCCTTGGCGCCTTTCATCACTCCGGGGTAGCTGGGCGTGGTCATTTCCAGCGCGACATCATCCTCGTCGAGCACCACTAAAAAATCATTCAGGAAAGCGCCGTTGAACGCGATGTTGATCGGATCACCGTCGAGCCTGGATGGAACGAAAACCTCGGAAAGGCCTTCCTCACGCGACTCAGCCCAGACACGCATCTCATTCGGGCCGATATCGAGTCTTACCATTTGGCTGCTGTGGCGTGCGATGGGCAACACGGTGCGTATAGCCTGAGCGAATTCCTTTCGGATCACGGTCAGACAGCGGCTGTGTTCCTTGGGAACGACGCGGTTGTAGTCAGGGAACTTGCCGTCGATGAGCCTGGAGAGAAGCTGGAATTTCGGGGTGGTGAAGATAAGTTGCTTGTGATACAACCCGACGTTGACCTTTTCGCACTCATCGAGAAGCTTCGTCAGTTCAGGAATGGTGCGTGCGGGAAGCAGGGAAACCCCGTTGAACTCCGTCGGGTAGGTCACCTTTCCGATTGTTGTGACTGCCAGTCGCTTGCTGTCGGTGGCGACAAGAATTATTTCCCCGTTACCGGCGAAATTCAGGCAGATGCTGCGTTGACTGGCGCTTGCTTCCTCGGTTCCCATCGAGATTGCCACTTCCTTGATTCCCTTTTCCAAGACGGCCGTATCGACGTCGAAGCGCGGGAAGGTCTCGCCTTCGAGAGACGGAATAGGCGGATAGTCATCGATTCCCTGGATCTGAATGTTGAAGTGATTCCGCCCTGATTCGAGACGCAACAGGTTTGGGTTGGCTTCCTCACCTTGATCCTGGACTTCGAAGGAGATGACCTCTTTCTCGGATCCCGGGGCGATGCTGTTCACCAGCTCATGGATAAGTTTGGCGGGAACGGTGAAATGTCCTTCATTATCGATCTTGGCCTGCAAGCGGGAGATCATCATGATTTCCATGTCTGTACCAACAAACTGGACTTCGCCCCCGCAGGCCGAGACCAGGAGATTCGCCAGGATTGGCCTGATTCCTTTGCCGGCCGCGGCGCGGGACACCACGGACAGCGTTTCAATCAGGCGGGGTAGTTCAACCTGGAATTTCATTTTCCTTGCTCCTTTTTGATTTCGATCCTGACCTGGATTCCGTTGATGTTCCAGGGAGAACCGGCGGCATGGTCACCGAGAGTGGTGATATATCTGGCCAGGGTTTCCTGCTTGACATAGGTGCCATGAGCGACGATGGTCTCTTCGATGTCGCCTTGCCGGGCGGGGTCTTCGACCCAGTATGAAATTGAGATGCGATCGACGATGTCGAAACCCGCTTCCTTGCGTATATGTTGGATCTTGTTTACCAGTTCGCGGGCGAGCCCTTCGATAATCAACGGGTGGGTCAGTGTCTTGTCAAGGGCGACGGTCATTCCGCCCTCGGACTGCACGACGAACTCTCCGGTGGCCTGGGAGGAGATCTCAATGTCGGCGGCGGTCAGCGAAACCTCGGTACTATCGATGGTGAAGACGTAATTTCCTGAGGCGATCTTTTGCTGGACGAGGTTCCCGTCGATCTTTTCGAAGTGTGCCTTTATTTTGGGAATCATCGATTTGAAAGGGCCTTTGCCGATCGCGCGATAGTTGGGTTTGGCCACGAATCGTGTCAGGGTCGACGCGTCGGAAATCGGCGCCACATTTTTGACGTTAAGTTCGTCGGAGATCAAGCCCTTCATCGATTCGAGGATCTTTCGTTCGGACTCGTTCTGAACGAGGATCTTGATCTGGGCAAGGGGCTGTCTCACCTTGAGGTTTGCTTCGTTACGGCCGGCGCGGCCAAGGCCAACAGCTTTCGCGACGAAGGCCATGCGTTTAACCAGATCGGGGTCGATCAAGGTTCGATCCGCCACCGGATAATCAGTCAGATGGACGCTCATCGGAGTTGCATCGTCGAGGCGGTAGACAAGGTTTCTATAGATGTCCTCAGAAATGAACGGCGTGAAGGGTGCGCTTAGCTTGGCAAGCCCCACCAATACTTCGTAGAGGGTCAGGAACGCAGCGCTCTTGTCGGGGGTGTTCTCGCTTGTCCAGAACCGGCGCCGGCTGCGTCGCACATACCAGTTGGAAAGATCTTCGACCAGCGATTCCATTATCTGGGTCGAGCGTGTGATGTCGTAGATGTCCATTGAAGCGCGAACATCGGCCACTGACTGGTTGTAACGGGAAAGAATCCAGCGATCGAGTTCCGAGCGCTCGCCGATTGGCAGCTTATGTTGCGTGGGGTTGAATTGCTCGATGTTGGCGTAGAGCACGAAAAAGCTGTAAACGTTTTGAAGCGTTCCTAAAAATCGGCTCTGCGCCTCGGCGATGCCATCCTCGTGGAATCGTCGGGTGTTCCAGGGGGCGGTTCCTGAATAAAGAGACCATCGGACGGCATCGGCGCCGTATTTGTCGAACAGGCTCATGCAGTCGAGGACGTTCCCCTTCGACTTGCTCATCTTGATTCCGTTCTTGTCGCAGATCAGGCCAAGCACGACGACATTCTTAAAAGCCGGCGCCTTGTGAAGGAATGTTCCGGTGACGAGCAAGCTGTAGAACCATCCACGAGTCTGGTCGATTGCCTCGCAGATGAAATCGGCCGGGAAGTTTTTCTCGAAGATCTCTTTGTTTTCGAAAGGATAGTGCCATTGCGCGGTGTGCATGGCCCCGGAATCGAACCAGCAGTCGATGACCTCGGGAACCCGCTTCATCGTTCCCTGGCACTTCTCGCAGGTAATTTCGACCTGATCGACGTAGGGCTTGTGAAGCTCGATATCGTCGGGGCAGTTTTTCGAGCGCTTCTTCAGTTCAGCGATGCTGTCGATCAGGTGCTGATGACCGCAGGCGCACTTCCAGATGGGGAGAGGCGTTCCCCAGTAGCGGTCACGGGAAATCGCCCAGTCGACCATGTTTTCGAGGAAGTTAAGGAAGCGACCCTCTTTCACATGGGCCGGGAACCAGTTGATTTTGTCGTTGTTCGCGATGACCTGATCCTTAAAAGCGGTGGCGCGGATGAACCAGGAGTGCCGCGCGTAATACAGAAGCGGGCTGTGGCAACGCCAGCAGAAGGGGTAAGTGTGCTTGTACAAGGTCGAAAAAAGCAGTTGTCCGGTTTCCTTGAGGTGCTTGATGATGTCACGATCGGCATCTTTCACGAAGCGTCCACGCCAGGGTTCGATCTCGTCGGTGAACTTGCCCGCGAGGTCGACGGGCTGAAGAACCGGAAGGTTGTTTTCCTTGCCGACACGATAATCGTCTTCACCGAATGCAGGAGCGATGTGAACGATTCCGGATCCGTCCTTGGTGGTGACGAAATCACCAAGAATCACGAAATAAGCCTTTCTGTCAGGTTTCACGTAGTTGAATAGAGGCTCATAATCGATGCCCTTCAGATCTTCACCCCGATAGGTCTCGACGATCTCTCCTTTGCCTTTGAGCACATCCCAGCGGGCTTTCGCGAAGATCAGAAACTCATTTTCGAGCTTTACTTTGATGTACTCGATGTCCTTTCCGACGGCTATCGCCACGTTGGAAAGAAGGGTCCAGGGGGTGGTAGTCCAGACCAGGAAGGACGTATCGGGCTTCCCTTTCACCTTGAACCGGACGAAAACCGACGGGTCTTCGACCTCGTCATAGCCCTGCGCAACCTCGTGGGACGACAACGCGGTTCCGCAGCGAGGGCAGTAGGGAACGACCTTGTGGCCCTCGTAAAGCATGCCTTCCTTCCAGAACTGGCCGAGCATCCACCAAACAGATTCGATGTATTTGTTGCTGCAGGTGATGTAGGGATCGTCCATGTCGATCCAGAAACCGCCACGGTCGACCATCGCACGCCATTCTTTTTCGTATTTGAAAATGCTTTCGCGGCACTTCCTGATGAATTTCTCGATGCCGTATTTTTCGATGTCCTGTTTTCCTTCGAGGCCCAATTGGCGTTCGATTTCGAGTTCAACGGGCAGGCCGTGGGTGTCCCAGCCGGCCTTGCGGCCAACGTAATAGCCGCACATGGTCTTGTACCTGGGAATAAGATCTTTCATCGCCTTGGTCAGCACGTGGCCAGGATGCGGGGTCCCGTTGGCGGTAGGAGGTCCTTCGAAGAAAACGAAACGCGGGCCATTTTCGCGGATTTTCATGGATTCCCAGAAGATTCGTTCCTTTGCCCAGAATTCCAGGATTTCCTTTTCGCGCTGAGGGGACACGGCGGTTGCGGTTTTTTCGAACAGCATTTGGAGTTGATCCTTAAAGTTTGAGAGTTACTGGCGGTCAGCCAGGGAAAGGTTCGTGGAAAGATTAGGGGAAAGGCGCAGGCAAAGGTGCAGGCAAAGGATTCGGGCGGAATGTTCGAGGCTGGTTGTCCAGTGAAGGCCATCTTCGAGCGTAGGGCCGACTGCGAACGAACCATGCCCGCGGACAACAACGATTGGACAAGTCTTCAAAAGCGGGACCACGGCTCGGCCAACCTCTTCCGAGGCGATGGGGTTTTCGACCTCGATGACTGGAATCCCGTTGGGGAAGTAGTAGAAGCCCTCGGCATCGACGGGCCGGATATGGTCGAGTGAGAGCGACAAGGCGATCGCGTACGCGGGGTGTGCATGGACAATCGCGTCGGCATCGGTTCCGCGGAAGATTGCGCGATGGACTGGAATCTCGCGAGAAGCCCGGATGGTTTCGGAATCGTCATCATCGATCGTGGTTTCAATGATGTCGGAGTGGTCGAGCCGATGCAGCATCGAGCCTGTGCGGGTTATGGCCAGCATTCGGTTGACCCGCACGCTCATGTTGCCAGAATGTGAGTTGTTCAACCCAGCGGTGAAAAGATCCGCGCCGGTTTTCTGGAATTCACGCAATACGTTCATAATTTTTTCAGGCCTTTCGTGCCGTGAAAGCAGCCTGTGTCGGAATCCTGGCCATCTTTTCGCGAATTGAGGCGGAAAACGGCGGCTTAAGGACGCCGACATTCGTGAAGATCGCGGAAACCAGCTCGGGCGGGGTGACGTCGAAAGCGGGGTTGAAAACCGGCATGTCGAACGGAGCCGTCGGTCGGGCGCCGAAACTGCGGACTTCGCCCGGATCGCGTTCTTCGATCGCGATCCGGCGGCCGAGGGTGAGCTTCAGATCGAACGTAGACGCCGGCGCGGCGACGTAGAAAGGGATATTATGGAAACTGGCAAGCACCGCGAGCGGGTATGTTCCGATTTTGTTGGCGACGTAACCGTGGGCGGTGATGCGATCGGCGCCGACGACCACGGCTTGGATTTTTCCGTTGGCCATGAGGCTTCCCGCCACATTGTCGCAGATCAACGTGGCATCAATGTTTTCTTCGCGGAGCTCCCAGGCAGTGAGACGGGAGCCCTGAAGAAGCGGGCGGGTTTCGTCGACGAACACCCGGAACTTTTTTCCCTGCTCCTTGGCGGCCCGAAACACGCCCAATGCCGTTCCGTAGCCGGCGGTAGCAAGTGCTCCGGCGTTGCAATGGGTGATCCAGGTTTGGCCGTCTTTGAGGAACTCGGCTCCGTAGCGGCCAATCGCACGGCACATGGCGATGTCCTCGTTCTGGATCGCCTGAGCTTCTTTCAAAGCGCCTTGCCGAGCCATGGCCAAGCGCTCGATGAATTTACCTTGGGTATGGAGAATGGTTTCGACCGTTTGGCGCATGCGATCGAGAGCCCAGAAAAGGTTTACAGCCGTCGGCCGCGTCGATGCCAGCATGTCAACCAGCCCAGGC
>MNYA01000141.1 GCA_001872985.1 bacterium CG2_30_54_10
ATCCCCACATCCACACCCACACCCACGGCCTCGGCAACAACCGCGTGGCGGGGAAAATGTATCAGCTCAATGATCCGCGGGAAACATGAAAGCGAAACGGAGGGCGCAAAGCGCCCGACTACGGGGCGAGAGACACGCAAATTGTATCCGCTCAAAAAGAAGGGGCATTAGCTGATTCTCAACATAAAGCGAGATTCCTCTCATATTCGCTCGGAATGGCAAACGGCGCTGTCATTTCAACCGAAAGGGAGAAATCTCTCGCGCCGGGAATCATTGCCTTTCCCCGAATTATTGAGTAGATACCGCGAATTCAATTTGCGTATCGAGAGGGGGCGCGTTCACGGACGCACGCCCCCTCTTTTTGAGAAGACGCGGGTAAATATCAGACGCTTGCCGGGGTTTCCACATCAGGCAGAACGACGACCTTGATGGTTGCTTTAACTTCGCCGGAGAAGCGTACCACGACGTCATGCTGGCCGAGTTCTTTGATATGGTCGACGACGAGATCTTTTTTGTCGATTGTGATCCGTGAGGCGGCGAGGATTGCATCGGCAATCTCTGCGCTGGTGACGGAGCCGAACAGCCGACCTTTATCACCGGCTTTCTTGGTGATGCGAATGGACAGACCTTCGATTTTTTCAGCCATCAGTTTGACGGCTTCCTTTTCCTTCAATTCCTTGCGTTTCCAGGAAACCTCGACCAGCTTGAGATTCCTTTGGGATCCTGGGGTAAAGGGAACAGCCAAGCTGCGGGGAAAAAGAAAATTTCGGGCGTAGCCTTCGGTAACCTTCCGGGAGTCGCCCTTTTTGCCAACGTGGTCGATATCTTTGATCAAGAGTATTTGCATTGTTACTCCTCCTAATTGGTTTATTCGAAGAATGAGTCCTCGTTGTCGTCCCTGTCGCTGCGGGGTTCCGGGGCCTTCGGAGTTTTAGGAGCCCGGAAATCGGCCCACACATCAATGATTCCAAGCCATACCAGCAAATTTGTAAGCAGGAGGGCAAGAAATGACAGCCCAATGCGATTCGGAGGACTGATTTTATAGGTGTCGAAGTAGAAGAACACGATCGACAACCCGACGATGAAATACAGGATCTTGCTGATTGCCAGACAGTTTGCGCCGATCGAGCGAAACAGATCCTGGATGCTTGCCGGTTCGAACATATCCGCCCCATAGAACATGAGCCACCCGCCTACGAAAAGCCAGATCAGATTCCATCCAAAACGCCAGGTGGGAAAAGACGGCAACGGCTCGACTGCCAGACCCAGGCCCAAACCCAGACGCGAGGCCATGAGGACGCCCCCGGCGTAGAAGACACCCAGCGATATCAGATGCCAGGCGAATATGAATGTCACCGGCACCAGAAGAATGAGAAAATCGATCCAGACCTTGGTGTGTTCGAGTAGCAGCTCCGCCGATTGAGAATCGGTTCCGTTCTGCTTTTGGAACTCGCGGATCTGGCCGGCAAAAACCTCTTTCTGCGCCACGAGGTGATTCTTTATACCCCAAAGTTGCGTTCCGCCCTCACCCAAGAGGGGCAGAACTCCCCAAAAGGCTGTCGAAATCAGTGTTGCCAGAAGTAGGGTTAGTCCAAGAGCACGCATCGGAAGCAGCCGGGCTTTCAGAAGGCTTGCCAGAACCCCGGCTGGGATCATGACCAGCGGAATGAGAAGAACCGCGGCGCCCGTTCCGTTGAACCAACCGGTAAGACCCAAGGTCAGAAAGCCGTAGATCACGAACCAAACCCCGCCCCAGGCAAACCCGACAAGGAACGCGGGAAGCCCGGCCAAAGCCATCAGAACAGCACCCAGAAGGGGAAGCCTGCTTGCCAGAAAAAGCCCCGCCAGCGTCCACCCCGCCATGAGGGTGGTGCCGATGGTGCGTTGTCTCAGGGTTTGAAACATCTACTATTCCTAATCTCCGCCGGTCGGCCGGATCAGACTGTCAGCAGACCGCAAGGCAGTTGGCATTCGTGATCTCCGCCGATCGAATCGTCTGGAAAACCTTTATGCCGCGGTAAAGGGGAGAAGAGCGATGTTGCGTGCTTTCTTGATCGCCCGTGTCAGCTCTTTCTGATGGCCGCAGCAGGTGCCGGTGGTGCGGCGGCTTACGATCTTGCCGCGATCGTTCACGAACCTGCGAAGACGGTTGGTGTCCTTGTAATCGATATACTGAACCTTGTCTTTGCAAAACTGGCAGACCTTGCGATGCCGAGGCCGCTTGAATTCAGGCCTTGGATGAGATTCGGAAGGGGATGTTGTCATTTTTAGCTACTCCTTTTGAGCTTGTAACAGATGTGGGGACAGGCTTCAGAACGGAACATTATTGCCGTCATCGCCGCCATCGCCGGCGTTGCCGGCGCTGCCGCCGCCGCCGCCGCCGCTACTGCCGCTACTGCTACCATGCGGAGCGTTTGCGTCGGTGTCAGCGAAATTTGGAGCGCCGTCAGGGATCCCGTCTTCCCCGCCGCCGCTCCGGCCGCCGGAACCGCCGGCGCCGCCTCCGCCGTCCCGTGAACCCAGAAATTGAACGTTATCGGCAATGATTTCGGTGATGTTACGTTTTTGCTTATCCTGGGTTTCGTAGCTGCGGTTCTGTAGCCTGCCTTCGATATGGACCGAGCGGCCCTTTGTCAAAAACTTGCTGCAGTTTTCGCCGGATTTTCCCCACACGACAATGTTGAAGAAATTGACATCTTTTTTGAACTCTCCGTCAGAACCCTTGTACTGGTGGTTCACCGCGATACCGAATTTGGCGACCGCGGTCCCCTGAGGGGTGAAACGGAGCTCTGGATCCCGGGTCAGGTTCCCGATGAGGAATACTTTGTTCAGGTTCGCTGACATGCTTGCACCCGTTACTGGACGCGGGACGTCGTCAGAAAGCGGAGAATGTTCTGATTGATCAGGTAGAAGCGCTCCAGCTCACGCAGATCGTTGCCGACGCCCTTGAACTCGATCAGGACGTAATAGCCTTCGGTCTGCTTTTCGACCCGATAGGCCAACGGCCGTTTGCCCCAGCGATGGACTCTCTCGACCTGGCCGCCGTAGCGCCCTATTGCGCCTTCGACCTTGGTGATGATTCCGTCAAGGGCTTCTTCCGAAATGTTGGGTTCAGTAAAGAACAGCGTCTCATATGGTCTCACTTTATAAAATGCCTCCCTTCGGCTTTAATTCACAGCCCGCGCCTGACCAGGAACGCGAGCAGGTGAGGTACCCTGCAGCGTATCACGATTCAAACAGTAAATCAAGAGCTTTAAAAACAGAGTTTTAAAAGAGAGTTTCGATCAGGGATGCGGCGGCTCCCAGAGGAGGAGGGAGCCGTCCAAACCGGAATTTTCCCGGGAGCGGGAAAGCTCCCAGTGGGCAACGGCAATTGGGGATCCGGCAAGGATTTCGAAAACTTTCCATGTTTCGGGGAGGCTCATGTTTTGAAACCTGATTTCGGCGGCGGGATACTGTCCACCTTGAAAAACAAGACTTTGTCGGTGAATTGTAGGGCGAGAACGAGCCTCTGGAATCGTTTTAAGGAGAGCCTCCAGATCGGCCAGGATGGCGGGGGAAGTCTTGAAATCGCCGGGTTTTCCGCGGGCAAGAAATTCGCGAGCCCGGCTCAAAAGTCCGGAAAGTTGTCGCTGTTGATTGTTCAGAACAACGTTGGCGCGGGACAACGCTTCCCGGCGGTCCAGCATGGGTCTGGTGACAGCCCACCATCCGACGATCAGGGGAGCAACGATCGCAAGCAACAAGACTGCTCGCCTGTCCCTTGGCGCCAGGCGTTTCCACCACTCGCTCAGTCGCGCCATGTTCCCTCGATTTTAAACCTGATTCCCGTCAGATTCTGTGGATTCGCGGAAATGGGCTGGGAATCCCCGATCCGGACTTTGGCCACCATTGGGGAGGCGTTCAGATCGCGAAAAATCTTATCGATCGTTGCAAATTCGGAGGCAACGCCGGTGATCTGCCAACCGTCCTGGTCGGACAGGACTTTTTCAAGAACGGTTCGCCCGGCCAGCGTTCGGGAAAGAAGGGATGTCCAGGAAATCCAGGGAATTTTGGGAACACGGAAATTCTCTGCTGATTGGCTTTCGAGGTTCAGAAGCAGCCGTTGAGTCTGGCTGATCGGCTCGACCGACTTCTGATCATGAAAAGTCGCCTCAAATTCCTTAGTCATCGAGCCCACCAAGCGGGTTCGGTGTTCCTCGAAAAGGCGGCACTCCCAAAAGAGAAAGATATGGAAAAATACAATCACCGCGATCAGCAATGCGGAAACCGCTTGCGCCGCAGTTTTGAGAAAACCCTCGCGGCGAAACTCGCGCCATTTTGAGAGGTCGGCGCCGGAAAGGTTTTCGAGCATTCCTGCCAGGATTTCACGCATTTCCTTTCCGTGGTCGGCCAACTTGTAAACCGTTCGGTCTTTGGGGAGCGGATGGCGTGCCACCACATCGAGAGGAAGGCCCCGACCGGCGGGAATGCATCGTTCGAACACGCCTCCCTCACCGAAAACCAGCAATCCCGAGGAACATGGACTCTCGTAGAAAATGGCCATGGATTCTTTGCCGTTTGGAATCAAAAAAACGTCGGGAATAGCCAAGCGCCAGGGTTGGGGGGAATCATTCCTGGAACGCAAGGCTTGGGCTGGAAAAGCAAGCCCGCAGATCGTAAAATCGGTTTTTGGAGAAGCTGCCGACGGCAAACCCGCATTTGGCGCTGACGGGCCATCTTCAGTTTGCGGTTGGTCTTCGGGGTAGCTGACCCAGGAAAAATGCCAGTCAGGGGTTACGTGGGCGAAAACCTCCAAGACCATCTGGGGAAGAACTTTTCTTACCTTCGACACATCATCGAACGGGAGTGTGATGCGAAAAGGCAGCCCCTCAGCCGCAGGCAGAATCAGTATTTCGTCGCATCCGATATCGACCGGAGGCTTTCCCTTATCTTCGGAATCGAGAGACGAAAGCTCTCCGGCCTCGGACAAGGAATATCTCCGAATTCCTGAAGGCCCCGGAAAAACCAGTCGGAACAAACCTTTCACGGCAATTTCTCAAAAAGAGTGGGCGCGACCGAACATTCGACATCACTTTTTTTGACCCATTCGGCGATGTTGCGGGTTTGCCAGGAAAACCCGATTCCGACGGCGATGGCTTTTTTGCCGGAATTTCGGTAGGGGAGACAATAGTCTTTGTCTTTGATTTGAGCGAGGGCATCTTGAGCGGTGCCGTTGAGTTTAAATTCGAGCATGTAAACGGAATCTGCATTTTCCACGACCGCATCGATGCGCCCATCGGCGGTTTTTACTTCGGCGCTAATGTCCATTCCCAGAAGGCGAAAGACCATGACGAAAAGGCTTTGATAGTATTTTTCGTTTGGTATGTGGAGATCTTGATTGATTCCGGCAAAAAGAGATCTGAGCGTCAAAAAAACCTCATTGAGGTCGTTTTTTAGAAAGGCCGTCCTAAGAACTTTTAAGGCGCCGCTGGTTTGTGATGAGGATTTCTGGGCCGCGTGGGCCAGCAACACTTTGGTCATGGACCCCTGAACTTCAAGATTAGGGTAATCCAGCTTGTATTCAGTTCCTCCGTTGAAGCGCTGAGTTTCAGAAATGGTCAGATAGCCTGTTTGAAAAAGAAGCGGTAAAATTTCCAGGCGGTCGACTTCATAGGCGGAAAATGCCTCGGCATCGATAAATCGTTGTTTTTCCTCTTCAATGTCGAACTGTTTGTTTTTCATCAGGTTGATCAACATTGTCGGTGTGCCGGTTTCAAACCAGTAGTTGGCAAATTCCATGGTATTTCTACTGTGCCAGGTTTTCATCGAAAAATGGCCGTAAAGCGTGAATGGATGCTGGTTTTGGGGTAATTTGAGCGCGAAACGCAAAAGCCGCTCTGGATCGGGGTTTGCTGGTGAACTAGGTACAGTAGAAGTATCAAAAAGTTTGCCGGTAGAAACCGGATTGTAAACAGTGGTTTCCTGCTTTGAAAAACGGTAGCCGTTGTAAAACTTTCGGATTTTGGCCAGGATCTCGGGCCTTGAAGCCGCCTCCCTTTCAGCCAGACGGTCGATGCATTCTGAAAAAGAGGTCTCGAGTTCCTCTTGCGTGTAGCCGACAAGGGCGGCGTAGCGGCTGTCCATGGTGAGGTCGGTAAGGTTGTTCAAATCCGAAAAGACGGAAACTTTCGAAAACTTGCTCACACCCGTCAGAAAGGCAAAACGAATATGTTCATCGGCAGTCTTTACAACGGAATAGAATGCTTTCAAAACCTTGAGAATATGGCCCACCCGGGGGTTGTCGATGTTCCCCAAGATCGGTTTGTCGTATTCGTCGATCAATATGACAACTTTTCCACGTTTGGCGGGCAATTGCTGAATCAGCGACAAGAAATGTGATGAGGCATCACTCCCGGAAGTGGTTATTCCACGACAATTTGAGTTTTCAGCGATAGCTTCGAGGAGTTTTTTCTCAAGCTTTTCAGCAGAGTCTGCCTGTTTGCTTCCAAGGTCTATCCGGATAATCGGGTAGGGTTTCCAATCGTAGGGCAAATCGTAGATGGCAAGACCCTTGAAGAGGTCTTTCTTTCCTTTGAAGATTTCTTCAAATGTGGAAATGGTCAGGGATTTCCCGAAACGGCGTGGGCGGGAAAGAAAATAGACACCTTGGAAGGGTGCAACAAGCTGATGCAGCAGACCGGTTTTATCCACATATACAAAACCGCCATCCCGAAGAGTGCGAAAGGTAGATGTGCTTGTAGAAATGGGTTTCATTGACACCTCCACTACGTCAAGTTTATCACATCCCGAAAGTGGTAGCGCACTGACTGATAATGAACTGCCATTGCGAATGGAGGAGCGCAAACGACGAAGCAATCTACGGGTGAAAAGCGAGATTGCTTCGCTTCGCTCGCAATGACAGTTTCGAGCTTTCTATTGCAAAATTTGGTCGTGTCCTAGAAATTTTTTTTCGGTGTACTTTCCCTCCTGCTCACAGTACCGTGTATTGATACCCTGCTGGGGGGAATTGAATGGACTCTTCCAAGCATCCCATTGAGACTTTCTGCTGTCAGAATAAGGATTGTAGCCAATTCGGAGATCGAAACCAAGGCAATTTGCGGTTCTCAGGCTGGAGTGGGACCGGGAAGAAGATTCGCATGGTTCATTGCATGACATGCGGGTGTTGTTTCTCCGAAAGGCGGGGAACCCCACTTTGGGAGTCGCGGCTTGCAGAAGAAGTTGCTCTTTTTTTGTTGGACCACCTCCGGGAAGGCTGTGGCACCCGCTCCACAAGCCGGCTGCTGGGCGTGAGCAAAGACACGGTGACTCGATATGCAAGATTGAGCGGCGAACATGCTAATAGTGTTCATGACGAGTTGGTTTCTTTTTCCCCCTCAGACCAAAGAAGTTCAAATGGACGAAAAGTGGTCGTTCGTCGGGAGTAAAGGGGGTGGGCTTGATTCCAGCGGATCCAAGGATATCGGAAAGGGCGATTTTTGGGATCATACCGCGATTGACGCTGAAAGTCGCCTTCTGCTCGCACTTGTTCCGGGGAAAAGAACCGCCGAGAATTCGGAAAAACTGGTGGAGGAAGTCAAGAAACGGACTGGAGGAAAGCCGGACATTTTTTTCACCAGCGATGAGCATGCTCCGTATGAAGGTGCCATCAAGAAGGTCTATGGCGAGGAGGTTACGCCTCCAAAGAAACCCG
>MNYA01000144.1 GCA_001872985.1 bacterium CG2_30_54_10
GTTGTATTCGCCGATCGAAAGAACCCTGATATGATCGAGCCGCTGAACGCTCGAATAACCCGGAATGGGCGTCGGATTTGCCGATTCGAACTCCTCGGCGATAATAGTGAATTTGCCTTTCCCCGGGCCGAATGGTTCGCGTACCATCGTCCCGCCAGTTGCGCGTGAAACCTTATTTGACGGATTGAACGTGAGGCCGGAAACCCACCATCGACCTGCATTGAGACTCACTCCCGCGGCATTGAGCCCTGAATAGGCCAGGTATTCCGCTTCTTTCAAATCGATCAATGCACGCACGTTTCCGGCTTCCTGGCCCGAAAACTTCATCAGGCTGACAATGAAAACAAAAAGAACCCCGATAAGAACCAGAGCAGTGGGAACTGCCATTCCACGACGCATCTGGACCCTCCTTTTTCTTGTACAAAAGCGCATTGAGACTTGGGATCTTAACAGTTTTACTTTCGCTTGTAGCAGGTTTTTCCTCTAATCTCGGCGCCCGAATCGTTGTTCCCTTTCAAAGACCCTCACCATGGTTCGTTGATGTCCGTGTTTCTCATCTTGACCGCGTTCGCCAGGACAAACTCCACCTTCCGCTCATCCTGGATTTTGACATGAAATTTCACCAGATGACTGTCCGGCCGCTCGACTCCGAACTCGATCGCCTGGTCAGAAAGAACACGCCGGCCTTGAACGTCACCGAGCCGAAACTTTTCCGCATCGATAAGAATAAGTTTCCCGGAAATATCGATAAAAATCACCACGATCTCATTACGATTGTTCCGAAAAACAAGCTGGTGATAGGTTTTGTTGTCGGGTGGAGGAAACAGGATTCGGACGCCATAAGAGAGTTCCTCGCCGATGCGGAAGGCTGACAATCTCAGATCTGAAAAATTATCGAGCCGTCTCACGGCGGCCAGGGATTTTTTTGCCCAGAAGAACACGTCTGATGCAAGAATGATGAAAAGAGCGAAAAGCACCGCCCAGACCATTAACTCGGTAAATGTAAACCCCTTCTTTCGCAAAATTTCACACCCTCAAAATGTGTTTTTCAGCAGGGAAAGCTCAATTTCGTGTCTGAGCCCACTTGTCCGGGTTTCCTGTTTATCGGACCATCGGAACAAAAGCCGGATCTCAATCAAATTGGTGTCTACTGTCCAGGGCCGGGTCGATAGTTTGACCTGGAATGTCGGCATGAAGCGTGCCGCGGCCTTTGGATCCTGGCCGGTGATGTTGACGATTGCCTGTTGTACAACCTGGCTTCCAAGAACCATCTCGGTCACATCGACCCCTTCGGGATCGGGGGATTGGAAGACAGCCGGATCGAAACGCCCTTCCTCGATCTCATTCTCGATCCCGTTTACGATTCGTTCGGCAAGATTCAGGGCGACGGGATAGTCCCTGATCATTCGTTGTTGAGAGAGCCCCCCTTCCGCGAACAACTTCAGAATGGGAACGAAACAACCGACGAACAAAGCGATTGCCAGAACGACCTCTACAATGGAAATCCCAGCCAGCAACCCATGCGGAAAATTTCCAGCTTGCGTTACTTTTTCGCTTCCCAATTCACCTTCACCCTTCCCCCTTCATCCTTCAATCTTCAACCCTAAACACCCTTCACCTTGATTATACTAAATTCCCCATTGATGTGCCGGGGTTGATCCTGATCTTAGCTTACATCTTGCTTCAGCGCTTGCTTGAAAGTGCTTTGCAAATGTAATGAGTGTCGAAATATTTGACAGAAAAGTATGACAGAAAAATATTCTTGACCTTCGAATTTGAGGGTTGTATCCTCAGGTTGGTCGGGAATTCCTGAGGAAAATGCCGAGGGACATTTGGGGCTGTCCAAATTTGAGGGTTTTACTGTGAAGGTAATCGCGTGGGAGGTGTTTCTGCTTGCTCCGTGACAAAACGAAGGTTTTGCTAGCGGTGTTTTTGCTTCGGTTGACCTTTTGTTGCGGAGACGCGATCGCTAACCCGGCCGTCGGCCCAGCCTCTTCGACAAAGCTGGCGGATCCCGGTAAAATCCTGGAAGAGAAAAATGAGCCGTTCGTTGGCCCGACGGCCAAGAGGGGCCGGGGCAGCAACATCCGAGATTGGGATATTTCTGGGGTGAACACCCTTCGCTTCGATTTTTTTGATACATTCATGCCCAAAGCTCGCACCCTGGACAACACCTACAGCTACGCTGCCGACCGCCTGGCATTGACCTTCAAATACGAAAACGCCTGGACGACTTTCACCGCGGGGGTCAATGGCCTGAAATTTTTTGGGCTTCCAAAAACCGCCAGTGCGGGATTGGGTCAAGCCTATTACGTCCAAAACGGCATGGATTCAGATCATTCCAAGGTGTATCTGCGAGCCCTCAATTTTGCCTTTCAGAAGATCGGGGATCCGACGCTGAGCGGTAAGATCGGCCGGTTCGATTATTCCAGCGGGATGGAGTACAAGGGTGTCAGCAAGAAGGTCGAGATGGTGAAGTCGATGCGCATTGCCGATCGGGTTTTCGGCCCCTTCGGTTTCAGCTATTATCAGCGCTCAATGAACGGGATCGCTCTGAATCGCGACAATGGTCGTTTTCATCTGGGCGCTTCCGCTTGGTGTCCGACTGCCGGTGGGTTTTCCAAGCAAGCCGGGGACATCATGCAGGACATCAAGGTCATCACCCTGGCCGGAACCTGGAAATTCGACCGGTTCATTCGCAACCAGGAACTGCAGGTATTCTTCTATCATTACGGCGACCACCGGCCAGTGTTCGGACCCAGGGGCGACAACTCAGTCAACGCCTCGGGAGCTGCATTGGCTTCCACAGGCGGGGTCGATGTCAATGTGAAAAATTACGGGTTCTCCCTGGTGGGGGCTTACGATCATCCCGGATATGTCGTGGACACGGTGCTGTGGGCCATTGCTCAACGAGGGGACTGGTATGAATTGGCTCATCATGCCCATGCTTTTGCGGTGGAAGCAGGGCGCCAATGGAAGAAGGCTCCCTGGACCCCCTGGCTCCGGATTGGTTGGAACCAGAGTTCCGGCGATGGCAACCCGAATGACGGTGATCACGAGACCTTCTTCCAGATGTTGCCCACTGCGCGGCTTTACAGTTGGTCGACCGTCTATAACCTGATGAACAACCGGGATCTCTTCCTACAGATCATCTTGAAACCAAATCCCAAGTTGGGCGTGCGGGCTGACTACCACCAGCTCCGGCTTACCGAAAGCGCCGATCGGTGGTATACCGGAGCCGGGGCGGTCGCTGATTCCGGTGCATCGACCGGGTTTGGAGCCAGACCAACCGGAGGAAGCAGCGATCTGGGCAAGGTATTAGAGATACAAGGAACCTACACGTTCAATAAGACCTTCTCTACAACCCTGTATCTTAGCCAATTCACGGGTGGAACGGCCGCAGCGAATGCCTATCCCGGGGAAATGGATCAGAAATACTCATTTCTGGAGCTGGTCTGCAACTTCTGAACCAGACTGAAACGGTTCTTGCTCGAGGCGGCCCCAGGTTTTGGTCGGATCGGTTCGGGGTCTGGAGTTTTCCGTCGGGTGATTTTTTCCGGATGGCCTGACCCTTGCCAGGCAAAGGTTGGAAGTTGGTATCAAGGAGGATTCAGACCATGATTGACTGCAACTTGCTCTTCCGGCAATTTCTAATAGTTTTTTTGTTTCCATTGGGCATTTTTCCTTCCAATCCCGTCCAGGCTGAAACGGGAGTTCAGGAAAATGAAATCATCATCGGCATGTCGAACGCTCTCTCAGTACCGGCATCGGATCTTGGAATCGGTATAAAGCAAGGCGCCCAAGCATATTTCGATCGGATCAACCAGGATGGAGGGGTTCATGGCCGAAAAATTACGGTCATCAGCCTGGACGATGGATATGAGCCGAAAAGGACGTTTCTAAACACGACCAATCTCATCTCGGAGAGTAAGGTTTTCGCCCTGTTCGGATTCGTCGGAACCCCCACCGCCAAGGCTGTTCTGCCGCTGATCAACCGAGAAAAAATCCTTTTCTTTTCCCCTTTCACCGGTGCCGAATTTCTCCGTAACCCGGTTAATCGCTTTATTTTCAATGTACGGCGAAGCTATTTTGACGAGGCCGAACGGCAGGTTCAATATCTCACCAAGACCCTGGGAATCAAAAAAATCGGCGTTTTTCTACAGAATGATGCCTATGGCCTTGCGGTTAAGGGCGGGATTCTCAAAGCTCTCAAAACCCGGGGATTGGAGATTTGACCCTTCCTATCGTGGCACAATATCACGCGACTTTGGAAGCTGCGGGCCGGACCGACCGAATGGATTACCTTCTTCTCGAAGGCTTTCTGGACGCCGTTGTCTTTGTCGAAATCCTTAAGAAAGCAGGGAAAGAACTTACCCGTGATTCCTTCATCACGGCTGCCGAAGAGTTTTCCCGAGATTTGGGGGGAATCAAAGTTTCATTCAATGCAAAAAGTCACCAGGGCATGGAAAATGTTTATTTGACGGTCATCGAAAACGGGCAGGCGAAACCACTGCCCTGAGCGCTGCTGAACCTTTTCGGCAGTTCCAGCTTGTTATTCATGGGGAAAGGCGGTTTTTGGCAATAATGTCTCTGTAGCTAAGAAGCTTAAGGGAAAAAATACTTGTTCCCACGCTTACCATCACGCTCATGGCGTTTTCTCTCTCCTTTGGATATGTGGCAAAGAAAAACGGAGATGTGTCACTGCATCTTTTCAATTCCATGGGCGACAATTTGGCCAACTACATTGCCAAAACCAGCACATTTTATATTATCAACTACGACCTTGGCACGCTTGAAGGGTTTGTCAAGGAGATCACAAAATTCCCCGATGTCGCTTTTGCGGTGTTTTACGATGAAAAGAAAATACCACTAACAGCCACCTCAAAAAAACCGGGGGATACTTCCGAGCTAACCGTTTTTGAACGGAAGATCCTCAATGAAGAAGGACTGGTGCTCGGCAATCTTTCCCTTGGGTTCTCCCGAAAATCGCTGGACGAGAGCAACAGAAAAAATCTTCTGATTATGGTCCTTATGGGGGCTTCTGGCTTTGCTGGCCATTTCCATTGGCATCATCTCCGTGGTCAGATCGGCTATCACTCTCCCCCTGGACAAAGCCATCGCTTTGGCCGACCAACTCGCTCGTCGGGATCTCCGGACCGTGCATATCGGCCTTACCAGCCAGGATGAGATCGGAAACCTGCTCGAAGCCATGAAGAACCTGGCAACCCACTTTACCTCGACGATTGGAGAAATAACAAAGTCGGCCGAGGCTCTCAGCCAGTCGTCGGGTGATATTCTCATCGCCGTGGAAGATCAGGCAACCATTTCAAACGAACAGTCTGCTTCCATCACTGAAATCACCTCAACCATGAAAGAATTTTCCGCTTCCTCCAGCCAGATTGCCGAGCATTCCAGATCCGTCGTCGGAATCGCCGCTGAGACTCATGAAGGAACAAAAAAGGGTGCTGCCTCCGTGGAAATGTTCTCTTCAAAAATGGATGAAATCAACTCCGACTGCCAGAACAGCATTAAAGAGATTATGGATCTCGGCAGCAAATCCAATGATATCTCCAAGGTCATGGAAATCATCAATAACATTGCCGATCAGACCAAGCTTATCGCCTTCAACGCAGCTCTCGAGGCATCAAGTGCCGGGGAATCCGGGAAACGATTCGGGGTAGTTGCCTCTGAGATCCGTCGCCTGGCGGACAGCGTCATGGAATCCACCAGCGAAATCGAAGGCAAAATCAAAGAAATCCAGGAAGCCTCAAACAATCTGGTTATCAGCTCGGAAAAGAACTCCAAGACAATCAACGAGGGAATGCAGATTTCCCGGGAAACCATGGACGCTCTCAACAAGATCATCACGGGCGCCAAAGAAACAAATGACGCTGCCAAGCAGATTTCTCTTTCCACCCAGCAACAGAAAACTGCCAGCGATCAGGTTGTTATTGCTCGCAGAGAAATCGATCGGGGTTCCCGCCAGACCGCTCAATCGATCAAGCACATCAACACAATCTCCAGGACGTTGACCGAACTGGCCGGAAACCTCAAGAAGATCACGGACGAGTTTAAACTTTAACACCGGATTCAGCCCGATGCAGACTGGTTCCGGTTGTGTTAAGATGTCGGGGCCATGCGTATTCTGATAATCGATGACGATCGGCAGCAGGCGGAAAACCTTTCCGCGCTTCTGATGCGTCTTGGCCACAATGCTTCTTTTCGTATTGACCCCGTCCAGGGGCTTGCCGCATTGAATTCAGAGCCGTTCGACCTTACGCTTTTGGATATGCGAATGCCCGGCATTGATGGCTTGACCATTCTCAAGCGCGCACTGGAGCTTCGCCCGGATTCGCCAATCGTCATGCTGACCGCCTACGGAACGATTGACACGGCCGTCGATGCGATGAAACGCGGCGCCTTCGATTTTATCGTAAAGCCTGTCGAGGAAAGCCGGTTGCGTTCTCTACTTGAACTCACGGGGAAAGCGACCGAGGTTTCCCGCATGGCGAGCCTTTCGGCGCCAAAAGGCCCTGACGACGATTTATTCGTCGCCGCCGATCCATCCATGCTGAAGGTGAAAGATCTTATCCGCCGGGTTGCCGCGCTTTCGACGACCGTCCTCATTCAGGGCGAAACAGGAACGGGCAAGGAACTGGTTGCTCGCGCGATTCATTTGAACAGCCCCCGTAAAGAGAAGCCGTTCGTCGCGGTGAACTGTGCCAATCTCCAGGGAAACCTTCTCGAATCCGAGTTGTTCGGCCATGAGAAGGGGGCTTTTACCGGAGCAGATTCACGCAAACTCGGAAAATTCGAGATTGCCTCTGGGGGAACACTTTTTCTTGACGAAATCGGCGAGCTTCCGCTGGAGCTTCAGTCCAAGCTCCTTCGCGTCCTCCAAGAACAGGAAATCGAACGGGTAGGCGGGGTAAAGCCCATCCGCGTTGATGTCCGCCTTGTATCGGCTACTAACAAAGACCTCTCCAAAATGATTGAGTCCGGATCCTTTCGCCAGGATCTGTTCTACCGGCTTAATGTTTTTCCTCTTACCCTCCCTCCGCTTCGGGAGAGGGCGAACGACATTTCTGCCCTGGCCGCCCAGATCCTGGTCGAGCTTTCCTCGACTCACGGTCGGGAAACGATGTCAATTTCCGCTCCTGCGATCGAATGGCTCAAGGCGCAGTCTTGGCCTGGGAACATCCGCGAACTGCGTAATGTTCTCGAACGCGCTTCGATCATCGACGAAGATGGCATTATCACTCCCGAAGATCTGGCCCCTTCGCCTTCATCCTCGCCTTCGCCTTCACCTTCACCTTCGACTTCGACTTCGCTTTCACACTCATCCTCCCTTCCCCTTTCCACTTCGATTTCCCCTTTCCCTTACCCCACAACGGCATCATCGGTATCCCAGCCGAGAGAAGAAATCGGAAAATTGAACGCCATGCTCGAAGATTCGGAGCGGCAGATGCTTATCGATGCTCTCGGAAAAAATCGTGGAAATGTTGTCGCGGTAGCCCGGGATCTCGGAATAGCACGCCGCACCCTGTATGACAAATTAAAAAAGCTCGGAGTC
>MNYA01000503.1 GCA_001872985.1 bacterium CG2_30_54_10
CAGATTTCGGGAAATACCGAATCTCAGGGCTCCTGAAGAATTGCCGCCAAAAGGAACCAAGCCGCTTTCTTGAATCGCCCCGAATCGAAGTCCGGACGCGAAACAAAATGCCCAGCCGCCCCCCCAAGCCTCCTTTGGAGCAGCTCCGCCAAAACGAACAACTCCGAGTCACGGTCCGGATCGAGCGAACGCTGAAACTCGAGAACCTGGGATCGTGCCCCTTCAAGGCTGGAAGGATTCCGAAGCAACCGATCCGGGTCTTCCAAGAGCGCGAAAAAGAACCTGTCCTGTCCCTGAATCTGGCCATTGTCCTTACCCTCCGCAAGCCTAGCGCCCGCGGGGGAAGGCGATCGGAGCGAGGAAGTATCCTGAAACCAGGAACGAACCCGCTGAAGGGACCAGTTCAAGCGTGGTATCGATGAATAGCCCCGTTCTTCCAACAAGCCCGACATCTCGGACAACGAATGCCCAAGCAGCCACACTGCGAATGGCCGCCCGGTCATCAGTGGAGGAAATGTGAAATCGGGTATCACGCTACCATCCGGCTGTTGAAGTGAAACGAGAAAAGTAACAGCCCTAAGCAGGGCAGGTTCCACTCTGGGGGAAATGAATCTTATCCAGGCCAGAACTGCTGCCGCGCACAAAGTGGGGGTTACGACTCCGTACACGGGCGCCTCTGAAAAAGAAAACGATCCGTCGACTTTTTGCCAGGAGACTATTTTTTCGGCCAGGGAAAGCAGCGCAGACAACGGAAGCCTGAGCCCTTTGACTCGCGCCTCGCTCGCGGACAAGGCTAGAGGAAGAACCCGATGGCAGCAAAAACACTTTTTGCGATCCTGCCACTCGGTTGTATCGATTGATAGTCTCTCCAGATCTGATTCCACACGGTAGCGTGATGCCGACGTCCCTTCTATCAGAAGTTCTTCCCGGTACGGGATTGAGCTCTCACGTGTTAGAAGCGGTTCAATTTCGATCGACAGGGTTTCCGGATCGAAGATACGGAAGGCAAAGCCCGTTTCCCCGGGATGCAACCCACAAACCGCCGAGCGGCTCGCGGTCCGGGCTATTGCGACACTTGCCTGGCGGCCGGGACCCCAGATTGCGGAATGAACGGCGGAGATATTCACAAGATCCACTGCCATCGGCTTGGAAAAAAGGATTCTCACCCCATCTTTTCTTTTTTCGAGTGAATAAGACGCAATTTGATCGGCGCCAGCAGTCTGCAAGAAAGGAAAAAAGGAAGGAAGAATGCCCGGAATAAGGGTAGCAATGAGAACAGCGACAAGCCTCCCAATACTCTTCAAAGGTCACACCCCCTTGGTGGTTCCGGGCCACCATTGCCATTACCCAAAGCTTAAATCAGGCTTCAGGTTCACCCAGCCGATCCTTGCGGATATCATGTTTTTTGAGTTTGTAATGGAGGTTCTGGCGGGTTACCCCTAAAAGCTCGGCTGCCCGGGAATAATTCCATCCGGTGGTGTTCAATGCACGCACGATCAACTCTTCCTCTATCTGGTCCATTGTGCGATCGAGAGGAAGAAGCCCGGGTGGAATTTCAGGGGCTCCGGCCCGAGCTTGTGGGAGCGGAATATCCTCTTCCCGAAGTTCACCGGTTCGCTTTAGGATTATGGCGCGTTCAAGAAGGTTTTCCAGTTCCCGGATGTTTCCGGGCCACTGGTAGGAGGCCAGATGACGCATCAAGGTTTCGGTGTGGTTGAAGGGACCACGCCGATGCTTGCGGGAAAACCGTTCGATGATGAAGGCAACCAGCTCTGGAAGATCTTCCAATCTTTCGCGAAGAGGAGGGAGCAATACCTCCATGACACTCAGCCTGTAGCAAAGGTCTTCCCTGAACCGGCCATCGGCAACCTCCTCTCGAAGATTCCGATTCGTCGCCGCGATGATCCTGACGTCAGCCGTCAATGTCCTTGTATCGCCGACTTTCCTGAAGGAACCGTCCTGAAAAACGCGCAAAAGCTTGGCCTGACTTGCGAGAGAAAGATCTCCGATCTCGTCCAGGAAAAGAGTTCCACCCTCGGCAAGCTGGAAAAGCCCAGGCTTGTCCGCGAAAGCACCAGTGAAACTTCCTTTGATATGCCCGAACAACTCGCTTTCGAACAATCCTTCGGGAATCGCGCTACAATTGACCGGAAGAAACGGACGGGTGGCCCGACCAGAACCGAAGTGCAGTGCCCGCGCTACCAACTCCTTGCCGGTGCCGCTCTCCCCTTCGATCAGTATCGTGCTGTCCGTGGCGGAAATTTTGTTCACAAGTTCGAGAACCAAACGCATCGCGGGAGATTTCCCTATTATTTTGGGAGACCGATCGTCAAGGTTTTGTTTCTGATTCTGATTCAGATTCTGATTCTGAATCTGATTCGAATTCGAACTCAAGACCCTTCCGACCGCGGATTTGAAATCCCCGATTTCGAACGGCTTCAGAAGGTAGTCCCTGGCCCCAAGGCGCACCGCCGCCACGGCAGTCTCTACCGAAGAATATGCCGTCATCAAAATACACGGGATTTCAGGAACTTTCTCTTTTAGACGGCTCAGCAGATCAAGCCCGGAAAGACCCGGCATTCGGATGTCGGAAACAACCAGCGACGGAGGCTTTGAGATGATTTGCAAAAGCGCTTGCGTGGGGTCAAGGAAGTCCGAAACCTCATACCCCTCGCTTTCCAGAGCACGCTTGAGCGCCCGCAGCAGCCGGCCTTCGTCATCGATCAGTACAATCCGATGGCCCATTTTTCCTCCAGATCGATTATTGACATGGTATCACGAGACCACGGTTGGAAAGACGCGAACGAGGGTAAAATGGAAAAGAGTCCAACCATCGGAGCTTCGTTCCACCCAGATCCGACCGCCATGCCCTTCAACGATAGATTGGCAGATAGCCAGCCCAAGCCCCGTCCCCTGCGTTTTGGTCGTCATGAGAGGCTCGAACAGGTGGCCGGCCGCTTCTCCGAGGCCCGGGCCATTGTCGGCGACAGTCACTCGCAAGGTATTCTCGTCCAAATAGCATGCTGAAAGCCGGATCGCGGGGGAAGCCACTCCCGCAACCGCATCCCGTGAGTTTTCCAGGAGATTTCGAAGAACCTGGTGAATTCCGGTCGGATCTGCCATCACCAAAGTGTCAGGAAATCTTTCGCATGCAAATTTCAACTTTCCGGTAGGCGCCGCTCCCTGAAACCGTTCAATCGTCTCGGCAACCATGTTCCCGAAGGAAACCGGTTTAAGCTCCGGAGGTTTGTTGTGGGCATACCGAAGCAACGATTCTATGATTTTGCGGCACCTCTTGGTTTCCTCAATGATTGCCAGAATGTCCTCAAGATCGTCGTCCCGGGTATTTTCCGCACCCGAAATATTCGCCAAACCCAGCTTCCAGCCCGGGGAATCGCCATCGCTCGCGCCTCCCAGGTAAGGGTTCAACCGCGCTTTCGAATGGGCTTCCTTGAGAAGGCCGGCGCTTATCAAAATGGTTCCCAAAGGGTTGTTGATTTCATGTGCGACACTGGCGGAAAAGCGCCCAAGAACAGCCATCTTCTCTTTTTGAAGAAGTTGGTTTTGCACTTGGATCAACCGGTCCTGAGCTGCCGTGAGCTCTCGAACCATGCGATTGAAACTGCGTGCCAGTATTCCTATTTCGTCGTTCTCAGAGCGAAAATTCGGATCGTTCAAAGGAAGCTGGTGCCAGTGGCCATCCGCGACCCTCTCGATTCCGATTTTGAGCCTTTCAAGCGGCTCGAACAGCCGACGGCCCAGAAAGTATCCCAGGATCAGAAGACCGATAACCTCGAGAAAAGCTAGACGAACCATCAGAGCATTGACGCCGGTTCTGCTCAGCGCCGCCATGTCAGCCTCATATCCGACCAGGAGAAACGGCCCATCGTCTGCCATTCGATCGGCACGCATTCTGAACAACCTTCCGCCATGCAGCCTTTGCTGCGTGGATCCTTCGATTTCCAGATCGCTCAGATCGTTTTCCGGAAGCTCGGATATCGAGCCGTCAAGCCGGCCATCAGCATCCCAGGCAAAATAAAACGGGATTGACAAAGGGGGTGGACGTCGGGCAACGACCATGTGCGCGGACATGGACATGGACATGGATGGGGATGCGAAAAAAGTCGTGGTAACAAGGAAACTGCTTCCCGAAAGAGGCCCGGTACGAGCAAGCCGAACCGGCCACCGGCGGGAAGTCAGGAATGGGCCTTCCAGGCGTACAGACGGGTAGAGCAAAGGAACATCATCCCGATAGACTTCTATCCAGTCGATCGCCATCTGACGCTTGAGCTTTTCGATGACTCCGATGCTCTCTTCCAGTCCGGAATCCGAAAAATCAAGCGTTTCAATTGCCAGCGCAATCTCTCGGGAAAGCGATGCCAGACTCTCTTGCTCACTCCTGTAGGCATCGATCACCTGCGCCCTCAAGCCAATGAGTTTCCCGAGATCGGATGACTCAAGCGTGAACCCTAGTGTCTGTGCCGCCCAATAGGAGGTTAGG
Source organism: bacterium CG2_30_54_10 (assembly GCA_001872985.1). Classification (GTDB taxonomy): domain Bacteria; phylum Muiribacteriota; class Ozemobacteria; order Ozemobacterales; family Ozemobacteraceae; genus CG2-30-54-10. Next base: position 4,502 of record MNYA01000503.1, read on the forward strand.
GAGGTCAAAACAACGATCAGGAAGGCAAAACCCAACCCGATCTTAAAACGAATGCTCATTTGTACAAGCTAAACGGAACGCACCATCCCCGCGCGGGCTGGAACGACGAAAGACCCCCCTCTTTATTGAGAAGATGCCGTTTGACTTCCCCGCAAATGTCGACCCACGCGATCCGCCATTTGGGGGCGATGCTCAAAAAAACCGAAGGGTCAGTAGCAGATGAGCTTGGCGAAAGAGTCAGGCTCAAGGCTGGCGCCCCCTACCAAGCCGCCGTCTATTCCGTCCTCTTTCATGTAGGTAGCCATGTTTTCGGGCTTAACAGATCCTCCATAAAGGATACGAATCTTATCGGCCGCTACGCTTCCATAACGGCTGTGGATGAACTCCCTGATGAGGCTGACGGCATCCTTCGCATCCTTCGCCGATGCGTTCCGGCCGGTTCCGATGGCCCAGACGGGTTCATAGGCAACAACCAGATTCACTATGACATCCTCAGGGACGCCTTTAATTCCAAGGTCCATTTGATTGAGAATCACTTGTTCGGTGAGATTCTGTTCCCGCTCACTGAGCTTCTCTCCGACGCACAGGATCGGAATCAGACCGCCCTGGATTGCCGCAAGAACCTTCTTGTTGATCATCTGGTCGGTTTCTCCAAACACCCATCGACGCTCGGAGTGGCCTAAAATGACGAATTCGCAATGAAGATCCTTGAGCATTCCGTGGGAAACCTCTCCGGTGAAAGCACCTTTTTCCTCGAAATACATGTTTTGAGCGCCGAGAAGAATCTGGGATTCCTTCCGGGCCTGATCAACAGCGGATATCAGGGGAAAAGACGGGCAAATAAGAATGTCACGATCCCTGATGTCGCGGATCTTAGGCAACAGGGCGGCAACGAACGATCTGGCCTCCTGCTGAGTCTTGTGCATTTTCCAATTAGCTGCAATTAGGGGCCTTCTAGCCATGATCAGGCTCCTCCAACCATATTTTTGATGTCGCGAGAAAAGATCTCGATCCCGGGAAGCGCCTTCCCTTCAAGGAATTCGAGGCAAGCGCCTCCGCCGGTGGATACATGGGTAACCTTTTCCGCCGCGCCCATCTGCTCGATGGCCGCGACCGAATCACCACCGCCAACGACCGTCGTCGCTTTGAGCGTGGTCAATATTTCAGCCATGGCACGGGTCCCGGCGTCGAACGGCTTCATCTCGAAAACTCCCATGGGGCCGTTCCACAGTACCGTCTTGGCCTTCAGAAGCTCTGTCTTAAAAGCGGAAACAGTCTTGGGGCCGATGTCGAGGCCCATCTCGTTGTCCGGGATCGCGTTGATCACTACGGTTTTGGATGCCACGCCCTCTTTGATCCCGGTGGCGGTAACCACGTCGACCGGAAGAACGATTAGTTTTCCGAGAGCCTTTGCCTTCTCCATGACCTTCTTCGCGAGCGTGATCTTGTCTTCTTCGCAAAGGGATTTTCCGATCTTGAATCCATTGGCTTTGAGGAAGGTGAATGCCATTCCACCGCCGATCAGAAGGCTGTCTACCTTGTTGAGAAGATTCTCGATGACGAGAATCTTGTCGCTGACCTTTGCCCCGCCCATCACGGCGACCATAGGCCTATCCGGGGATTGGGTAACCTTGGAAAGATAGGTGATCTCTTTTTCCATCAGAAAACCGGCGTAGGCCGGGAGGGTATCCGCAATTCCCGCCGTCGAGGCATGAGCCCGGTGGGCGGTTCCAAATGCATCGCTCACAAAGATCTCACCAAGTGACGCAAGAGCCCTGGCGAATGAAGGATCGTTCTTCTCTTCTTCCGCATGGAATCTGAGGTTTTCTAGAAGCAGGACATCACCGTCTTTGAGCGCCCTGGCCATCTTCATCGCCGCTTCCCCGATACAATCGGAAGCGAAGGCGATGGTTTTTTGCAGCAGTTCGCCCAGGCGTTTGACCGTGGGCTTCAACGAAAACTTCGGATCCGCGGTTCCCTTGGGGCGCCCAAGGTGGCTCATGACTATCAGGCGGCCGCCCTGAGCAATGATATACTTCAGAGTCGGAACCGCAGCCTGAATGCGGGTGTCATCAGTAATATCGAGGGCCTTGTCGAGGGGGACGTTGAAGTCAACTCGGATAAGAACGCGCTTCCCCTTGAACTGGATATCTCTTATGGTCCGGAACATGGCTTCTTATTCCTCCTTATGGTGAGAAAGTAATGTTTCGTGGCGTTCATTTCGATCGTAAAGTTACAGGGTTGCCATGTGCTCGATCATGTCGACGAGCTTGTTTGAATAGCCCCACTCGTTGTCATACCAAGCCACAACCTTCACAAATGTCGGATTGAGCATGATTCCGGCTTTCGCATCGAAAATCGAGGTTCTGGAATCACCAATGAAGTCGGTCGAAACGACGTCCTCATCTGTGTAACCAAGGATTCCCTTCAGTTCGCCCTCGCTCGCTTTCTTCATGGCGGCCTTGATCGCTCCGTAGGCCGTCGCATTGTCGGCGCCCGGAGCCTTTTCGAGCCTGCAGGTCAGATCGACTACAGAAACGTCTATGGTGGGAACGCGAAACGCCATCCCGGTCAGTTTTCCTTTGAGGGCTGGAATGACCTTCGTAACCGCTTTTGCCGCGCCCGTTGACGAAGGGATGATATTGATCGAGGCCGAGCGACCACCGCGCCAGTCTTTGGTCGACGGGCCATCGACGGTCTTCTGCGTCGCTGTCATGGAATGGACGGTCGTCATCAAACCTTCTGCCAACCCCCAGTTGTCATGGATGACCTTCGTGAGAGGCGCAAGACAATTCGTCGTGCAGGAAGCATTCGAAACGATCAGGTTATCCCTTGTCATACTCTTGTGGTTGACGCCCATGACAAACATCGGCGTGTCATCTTTTGAGGGCGCCGACATGACGACCTTCTTTGCCCCAGCCTTGAGATGAGCTTCGCACTTGGCTTTTTCGAGAAAGAAACCGGTGCATTCGGCGATATGAGTGGCCCCGACATCGCCCCACTTCAAGGCGGCAGGATCTTTTTCACCCGTAATGCGGATCTTCTTGCCGTTGACCACCAGGTTTCCG
>MNYA01000145.1 GCA_001872985.1 bacterium CG2_30_54_10
GGAATCAGTTTACACACGAGATCCTCCTTTGGACGTGGCCGTGACCACCAAAGGCACCTAAACTACCACAAATAAACTCAAAAAGCTACAGAGAAGCCACAGGGCGCATGCCCCCCTTTATTGAGAAGTTACGAAAAAAGTGTTAATACTCCGAAGGGATCTCCAAGATCTCCAGTGCCTCAGCGTTGGGGTTTTTATGGACACGAAAAGCTTTGCTGATGCATGATGCGGTCAAGGGATCGAGCATTATTCCCGTCCCGATCGAACGTTTACTCGCACTCTCGAGCGCGGTGGCTCGGTCGACAACCTCACCAAGTATCGTCTGGCCCAGACGGCCGTTTTGAGAGCCGACGACCCCGGTAATCGCGTTCCCGGAAGCGATTCCGATACCGGTTCGAATGGTGAAAACCCCTTCTCGGAGCCGGTTCTGATTGAACGCATCGAGAGCTTCGCGCATCCTGATGGCAGCGTTCACCGCCCGGAATGAGCCGGCAAGTCGGTGACGAGGGTCCACGGGGAAATGCGCTAGAACCGCATCGCCGATGAATGAAACGATTATTCCGCCCTGGCTGCAGATGCACTCCTCCATGACGCTGAAATAATCGTTCAACATCGCAACGATCACCTCAGGGGGGTGCCGCTCGGACAGCGTTGTGAAATCTCGGATGTCGGAAACCAGAACGGTTGTGACAACGCTGCTTCCCCCCCTTTTCAACGCGGATTCGCCGTCCTCTTCAATCGCGCAGAGAATTTCCTCGGAAACGAACCGACTGAGGCGCTGACGTTCGATCAGCCTTTCCGCCATCTGGTTGAAGACTGCTCCCATCTGACCGAATTCGTCTGACAACGGCAGTTCGAGACGCCAGGAAAAATCTGCTTCCACGGCAAGGCGGGTGGCTTTGAGAAAAGGGCTCAACGGCCGGGTCAGCACGAAGCTGGTCGCAGCAAGAATACTTACGAAAAGGAAAAAGATTGTCACGGCCAGAAACAAGAGAAGTTTCGCCATCCCGAGCGTTCGGTTCTCAGTGTCAGTGCCCACTCCGACCACGACAAAGTAATCTGAATGAATTGGACGGGAAACGATGACCCTCGTTCCGGTTGAGGAAAGCTCGAGATAATTTTTTCCAACCAGGTCTTTCAGCGTGGCATCCGCGACCCTGCGCTGCTCGTCCCATTCCGGTCCACCCGGATTCGTGGTGAGATGATTCGACTGAATGTTTCGATCGCTCAAATGTGAGAATTTGTAGCAGAGCAGATCCAGGGCGTAACCGTCAAAGTGTGTTTCGCGAAATTCCGGAAATTTCAGGATCTCGTAAAGCTGAAACTCTACGAAACGGTATAAACCCATTAAGACTGCCATTCCTGTTACCAACCCCGGCGCTTTGGGGTCTCGTAGGAAAAAGACATCAACCCATTGCTGCGGGTTTCCGAACGGGCTCCTCTGGAGAATCTCGCTTCTCGCCATGGCACGCCCGAGCGCGGAAACCTCCATGAACTGCTCCGCAAAACCACGCCAGAATAGATTGGATTTCGGCTCGATCCTGGCTTCCTCACTTGCCCTTGATGCCTCCGCGAGCACTCGCGGAGCGAATGTGCTGAAAAGTTTGACCAGGTTCGGATCGGGGATCAGACGGTTGAAATGCTGACTTGCTTCGCCCTGGAAATTGAAAACGAAGCCGAAGTCCAATGTCGAGCTCGCTGTTGAGCTCGCGAGAATTTCTCCGAGCTTGTTGTTCCCAGCAGCGCCGGGTGATTGCAGCACTTCGTTCAAAACCGGTTTCAAAGTTCGAAGCATCAACGTCTCATCATCAACTATTTTTTGGACGCGATTGTCGAGCAGTTCGATCCGCCGCTCAATATGGCTCTTCACTCCCCCGGGAAGAGCCTTCAGACGCGCATCAAGCCAGGCATACGTGAGCAGGGAAAGCCCAAAAAGCGTCGGTCCAACGCATAGGGCGAATCCCGCTGCAAGCTGCACGCGAAGACCACCTGGCAGCCCTCCTCCAAGGAAGAGCCGGCGCCCGAAAACGAGAGTGGCGATCATCACTCCGAGGAGGAAGCCAAGGTGAAGAAGTGGTTGCCATTTCCTTAAGGAAGAGCTCCAAAGCTTGGCATCGACCTCAATGTTAAGAACGGGCCGTAAACCCGAAACAATTTTTGCACCCTTTTCCCTGAACAGGAGCTTCTTGAATGAAGATTCCTCTAAAGCTTCAAAATATCCCAGCCCGTTTGCTCTCTCCTTGAACTCGTCGCGAGAATCGAAAGGAAGCCATTTCAATTGGCGACGGAAGCCGGGTGAGGCAAGCCCGATGGCGTGGGAAACGAATGTTTCAGCCTTGAGGTGTCGTCCGTGGAATATCACCAGAAAATTCGGATGCCTCTCCAGAACGGCTTCTTTGCCGGCTAAAGGAAATCTGCCGTGGGTCCAGAACGCAAAATCGAAATCGTCCACCCAGGAAATGAAATCGGCGCCTCCAGGGATCATTACTGTGAGATCGCCATCCGGTCCGAAGAGAGAACCGCTTTCCTGCATGAGCTCCTGATGGAGGTCTTTCGGTTGATCGAGGCGGTAACTCGGCCGATACTGTTCTGCGATACGGTGGACGAGAGCGGAAAACCGTCGTGTTCCATCGGCCCGGCTCGAACCAACCGGAAATTCCGGGTTTATGACTGCCATGCATGGATGGCCTTTTGGTCCATACAGGGCCAAACCTAGAATCGGAGTTTTGCAGGCTTTTTCCAGGCTCGATCGAAGCTTGGCGAAAAGTTCGGAGGAAACGACTGCACTGCCTTTTGCGGCCTCAGGGTCTGGATCCTTGTCGAAGCCGAACTCATGAGAAACAACGGCGCATTTCCTTTGGAAAAAATCCTTTAACTGGAGATCCACCTGGAAGGCCCTCGCCTCGGTAAGGAGATCGTTTCGAATCTGATCCCGAGCCTGGTTCTCCTGCCGGTCGATGGCACTCTTCAACCCAACATCGATAAAAAACCAAGGAACCGGAAAAAACAAAAGCCAAAGGCCGACCACATTCCAGAAGCTCAATGACCGCCTCATTTAGCAGGCTCCGATGGAAACGCAAGAACCTCGACCGGCCTTGTTTTTCCCTTCAACTCAATCGCCCCGAGGGGTCGGGGCGGGAGGAAGAATGCCTCCGAAACGCTCTCTGTGGGCTTTTGCATGGGGCCAGATTCTTTCTTGTTTTCCATCAGGGCGGCTGTCATGGAATCCATGACGATTTCATCATCGGTCGCCTTTTCACGAAGCCCCTCGAGGCGTGCCGCCAGATTGACCGCATCTCCGATAACCGTGAAGTCAAGCCTTCGCAAACGGGAGCCGATGCGTCCGGAAAGTACCTCGCCCGCCGCGATCCCGATTCCCGAACGGAGGATCGGTCGGCCAAGAGCCTGGCGACGTATGTTGAGATTGCGAAGCGCCCGACGCATTCCTCGCGACGCAGCTAATGCACGAGCCACGGGGTGGAGTTTCCCGGGAACCACGTGGAAAACCGCCATTATCGCATCGCCGATAAACTTGTCGATGTTCCCTTCCTGGCTTAGCACTTGGGGTTCCATTGCGGAGAAGTAACCGTTCAGCTCACTCAAAAGCTGGTTCGGCTGCAAACCACCGCTCCACTCTGTGAAGCCGGCCAGATGGGAGAACAACACAGCCACGGTGCGCCGCTCCCCTCCGGGTTCGAAATCCGTCGAAACGTGTTCGCGGACCTCTCGGACGGCATCCCGGGAAACGAACCTGGTCAACAGGCGCCCCTCACGAAGCCCCTTGCACATTGCGCCGAATTCGCGCCCGAGGGAAGCGAATTCCCCCATTTGGGGAAGCTCGAGGATGGGCGAATAGTCCCCCGAGGCAACCGCACCGCCGGCCTGGATGAGTTCCCCGATCGGTTCAAGGAAAATTCTTTGCAGAAACCGGCTTGCCAGCCAGATTAGAGCTGAAAGGTAAGCCAGAAAAAAGTAAAACACGACCCCGGCGCCGTATGACGATCCGGAACCAGTTATCGGTTCGGCAACTGCGACGGCTATGTAGGGAAACTCACGGAAAACTTGATAGGCAATCTCTGTTCCGTCATCGAATGGCTTGGGGTCCGCCCCCGGATGCAAAGCGGCCTGTTTGGCCAGAGATACGAGCTGGGGATCATGGTCTGCGTTGCGGGGCCAGCAATTTTCCGGGTTCAGGCGGATCTGCTCGCTGGATGGAACGTGGGAATAATGGAAAACCCCTGTCGTGACCCGATATTTCGAATCGGTTTGAAGGAAAATTCCACTTTCAGCGTAGAGTCGGTCGAAGTAGGTTTTTCCGATCGCCTCGAGTTGCTGCGTGATATAAATCATTCCGCCAAGTCTTCGACCGTAATTTTCTCCCGGCAAAAAAACGGGATACCCCAGAGCCCGCCCCTCGCGGAACCCGGTTAAGGCAGCGTCCAAAAGGATAGGATCTCGCCCGAGAAAACCGGCGAATTCATCAGTTTTCCAAATTGATTCGATAAGATCGCCCGGGATCTTAACCAGAAATTTCGCCAAGCCGGCGCCGGAGAGTTCCTTCCATGATAACGGATTGTAGAGTTTTATCAATCTCATTGAGATGATCCGGCCCAATTTTGCCATTTTATCGCGCAAGCCCGGAGGGATTTTCTGGATTCCCGGCAATGGCCGTTCGATCACGCACTCCCTGCCATCGATGCAAACCATTTGGATGAGTTGTGCTTTGCCGATATTCGAGATGTTTTGCAAAAGAGGTTCTATCGCTGTGCGTGGATCGACCAACTGTGGGCTGACGCGTTCCTTCGCTTTCCAGATCCTCTCCGAAAGAGCAACACCGAACCCATTCAGGCCGCTTTCCAGCAGTCCGACACGCTGTTGAAGCTGCTCCTGGCAGCCTCGCCGACCTTCCGTTTGCCAGAAGGCCAGAAAACCCTGCGCGACAAGGCCGCAAGCCAGTACCGGGGGAAGAACTGCCAAAGCCATGGCTATTGCAAGTTGTCCGCGAATCGAGATCGGAAGATTCAGTTTCCCCCTGAACACACCCCAAAGGAACAGGGCGCATCCGCACATGCCGGCGGTAAGAACGATGCCTGCAAAGATGAGCCTCGACCTGAAAGGCCTTGCCGACTTTTCGGAAATGATGATGGCAAGGGAGCCTTTTTTCGGCCCGGATTTTCCTTGAAGTTCAGGCGGCAGTGGGACGACAAGGGAGAGACGGTCCACACCGCGAATGAAGCGGGGGGTCGTATCATCGAGATCCTCAATTGTGCAGAAATCATTGTTTTGGGTCGGCTCGAGAAGAAAACGTTTCGAGAGGTCGATGTCCCTGTAAAGCGCGAGGACGCCTCCGGCAAACGGGGAACTTCTGGAACTCCCCGCTGTGAAAGCACGCCCAAGAAGCCAGACCCTACCAGTTCCGAAAAGGCCGGAAAAGAAGGGTCTGGGATCCTTCAGATCGCCCTCGATCGGAAGATACTCGCCGAACAACTGATTGCCGAACCTTCGAACCTGCGCTTGAAAAGCCTCGCTTCCTGAGGGGCCTTTCCAGCGGGACTTCAAGACAAGCAGATGCTTTCCCGATGCCCAAGGCTTGCGGTCGAGAAGCCCGAACCATGCTGCGGCAAGATTGCGCCATGCAGTTTTTGACCTTCCAATTTGGGGCGAAAAAAAACGCGGATCGCATTCCCCCGAGACCTCACTTCCGTCGGGCCCGACAACCCAAATTGCCAATGGAACGGCGTTGATCTTTCGAAACATTTCATCCCGAAATCGGGGGAGAACTTTCTTGGGCATGCACGGGGATGGTGTTCCGGGAATGAACAGCAGCGGGCGCTCGCTCCTCGGTGAGATTAAGCCCAATCGGACGAGTGCTTGCTCAAGAGAGTGGTTCAGCCGTTGAATCGGATCGATTTGAGTCTGGAGTTCTCGGATCCTCGCCAGAAGTATTCGCTCTGCTCGGGCAATTTCGTGCTTTTCCTCATCCTTCATGACATCGCCTGCGAGTAAGAACAGGAAAAGCGCAGGGAGGAAAAAAATTCCTGCGATGACCAGGAATGACCAGGTTCTGGTCGCCTTTGGCAGTGAAATGATGCTGCGCAGCGGGAAGTGTTGGGCGGGCGTGGAATTCATGCTCGGAACCTGGCGCGTGGATCAGCCAGGAAAAATTGGCGATGTAGCCTTCATGTTATTTTTTGATTCCAAAGGATGCGGTCCGCTCTCGTGGTTTCTCCAAGTTATCGAGGTGATACTCACCAGCGGACTTTGAATGCCAATACCGGTTTGTCAATGCCCTTAAGCACGTGTTCCCCAAAGGGGATCACGTCGAAAATGGACGTGTCGATATGGGATCGTGTGGATTCAGAAATCACGATTTCATTAGCGTCAGCCACCCCTTCGAGGCGGGAGGCGATATTCACGGTGTCTCCGTATACATCCCCTTCGCGGCGAATGACCGGTCCGGAATTGATCGCGATTCGAACCCCCAGCTTGCGCTCATCATTGGCTGCATTGTTATACTCTTTCAGTTTGCGCTGTATCTCCATAGCCGCGAGTACCGCTTTGTTTGGCTGTTCGAATGCGATCAGGAAAGCGTCGCCGATCTTCTTGATGATTTTTCCTTCCTGCTTATTGATGATCGGAATGAGAATCTCGTCGTGCTGCTTCAGCATTCCCATTACCTCAGAAAGGGAAGCCTTGGAGCTGAAGGCGGTATAGCCTTTTACATCAGTGAAAACGATTGTGAGTTCCTGGGTATGGGTCGTCTGAATGATCTTGTCGTATTTGTCGAGGTCATCCATGGCGCGTTTCCGCTTCTCGAGAACCTGATCCAGGTGGTCGTCTGAAAGAAGCGGATTGGGCTCGCCCTTTTTGTGGAGTAGCGTGGCATCGATCTTGCCGCCGACGCTTTCGATCATATCAATGAGTCCTTTGCGGTCGATCTCATTCTCGATCTCCCCGGCTAACTCGGTCAAAGGCGCGGCTATGATACCTCCGAGGCCGAGAAGGTAATCGGTGACCGCACCTTTCATGCGGAAATCATCCGAAAAGAAATAGGGTGCCAGAATTTTTACCGCGCGTTGGATGATTATCGGATCATCGCCGGGGTTGAGGTTATCCATCAGGGCAACGGCGACCCGCTTGTCGCAGATTTGCTCCAGAGCGACGATACAGCAGAGCCGGAAAGCCATTGTCGGGGATACGAGGCCGGCCAGGATCCCTTCAGGTTTGTTCTTGTAAATCAGGCCGAGGATCTTTCCGACTTTTTCGGTGTCATCGATCCGGATGACTTCTGACCGCGCCTTGAGGAGATCGGCCAGTAGCGGGCCGAACTGAGGCTGTTCGCCCTGGGCGAACACCAGCATTAGTTCAAGCATAAGTTCGGAGGTGCAGGAGTTGATGAATTCCTTGGCGAATGCGATCGAAGCGGGGGTGGGGAATTTCGCCAGAATTTTTCCGAGAGAACAGAGGTTTTTTGCGGTCCGTTCGACTTCCATTTGGCGGATAACCACTTTCAGGTCGCTATCGGCCATCTCCTCCCAGGCCTGGATGGCTTCTGAAACGAAAAAACGGCAATGGTCTTTTGTGTGGTTGAGACCCAGGAGCACCAGGCGTCGAAGATCGGGCTTGCGCACCCGGC
>MNYA01000228.1:0-7224 GCA_001872985.1 bacterium CG2_30_54_10
CCGATAATTTTCTCGGGACAGCCGTGAAAGTTTTTCATTTTTCACTTTGTGACCTTTGTGCGCTTCGTGGCTTAAAACCAGCTAAACCAGGGCACTACCCAGATTCCAACGAGCTTTCGTATATTGAGGGGCAATTAAGGAACAATGTGGTATAATTCACTTGGCCGATATCTCCCATGAACCAGGAGGGGTCCCATGCCCAGAGAACATGTCTATAAGCACATCGGTTTTAGCAAGTTGGCGGACCATTACTTCAATGAAATGATCCAACGTGATCCATTAACCGCAACTTTTCTTGGAGAGCATCAGTATGACGGGCTTCTTCCCGAGGTAGGAGTCCCGGCGATCGACAAAGAGATCGCCTTCTATCGCTCGATGCGTGACTCATTCAATGCTCTTCCCGAGCGGGAATTGAGCCTCGATGAACGCCTGGACCGTGCAAACATGCTTCTGGTCTGCCAAATGGCCCTTTTCCTCCAGGAAGATCTGAAGCGGTGGAGGCTGGGCTCCGATCTGTCCTCGATCGTTGGGGATTCCCTGTTCATCCTTTTCGTGCGAGATTTTGCCCCCCTGGCCCACAGAGTCGAATCAATGATTTCCCGCCTGAAGTCAGTTCCTATGTTCCTCATGAGCGGCCGTACCCTTTTTCAGGATGTCCCCCCACTTTGGGGCAAGATTTTCATCGAGTCCACCGATCGTCTTCCCGCACTTTTCGACTCGATCGCCGAAACGATCAAAGGCAGGGTTCCCAACCCCTTGCTCCAGGATTTCACCAATGCCGTCACAGCAGCGAAAAAAGCTCTCAATCAGCATCAAACCTGGTTCAAAAACGCTATCATGCCAAATGCTAACGGTGATTGGGCGCTCGGTGCAGGCCCATTCCAGGCATCACTTCAAATTCGCAGGCTCGGCTTCACGCCCGGCGAACTGCGGGAGCTTGGCGAAACATACCTCAATCAAGCCCGCGACAGGCTGGGACAGCTTTCCCGACATATCGTGGGCGGGCAAACCCGCTCCCGGGAGGAACTTCTGAAAGAAGCGTTCATCCGCGTCCGATCCAAATCTCCGACCACATTCGAACTTGTCCTCGACTCCTACAGGGATTCCGTCGCGCGTAGCCGTTCTTTTGTCGAGCAGACGGCCTTCGCCACCCTTCCCGACCAGGAAAGACTCGACATCGTAGAAACCCCCTCCTACATGTCCCACCTGATTCCGTTCGCCGCCTATATCCACCCGGAACGAAACGCCCGGCCCCAGAAAGGCCTCTACCTGGTCACCAGAGCCCCTGGGAATGACCTTTCCCGACACAATTTCGCCGACATTTCCAATACCTCGGTTCACGAGGGTTATCCGGGTCATCACCTTCAACTGGCAGCCGCAAATCTGCATCCCAGCAAGCTAAGGGCGTTTGCGAACAGTATCGGGCTTTGTGAAGGTTGGGCGCTTTACTGCGAGGAGGCCATGAAATTTCGAGGCTTCGAAACCGGTGACGACAACATTTTCGTTCAGACGAACGACGAGTGCTGGCGAGCTGCACGCGTTCTTATCGACCTGAACATCCACCAAAAAACCTGGACTTATGAAAAGGGAATTCAGTGTTTGCTGGACAATACTCATATCGATCCCCAAGCCGCTGAAGCGGAGCTCATGCGATACACCTTGACTCCGGGCTATCCACTGAGCTATCTGGCCGGGAAACATCTGCTCGTAAAACTCAAGGAATCCCTCGCCCGGAAATTTGCAGGTGATTTCACGGACAGGCATTTCCATGATCTTGTCCTATACGAGGGAAGCATCCCGCTCTTCCTCGCCCAGGAATACTACCCACAGATGCTTCTGGAAACGCTGTCCGGGAACCCGGCCCGCCAGAACGCCTGACGCAAGCTTCCCGCAAGCTTCCCGGCCAGCTTCTCAGTGAGCTTCCCGGCCAGCTTCCCAGCAAGCTTCTCAGCAAGTTCCTCATCATGGCTTTCCGCAAGCATCTGTTTGTTCCTTCGAAAGGGGATTACATTCGAGGGAAGTCCCGTCAACAAGTTGCATGTATCCTTTGCGCCATTTTAGCCAAAGATCCCCGGGTCGTCAGCCTTCTGGTCTGGGAAGATGAATTGTTCGCCGTTTCGGCCAATCTTTATCCCTACAACGCTGGACATCTGCTGATCTTCCCGAAAAGGCACATCAAAGACCCACGAGAAATGAATTCTCACGAAGATGCGGCATTTCTTCCACTTATGAAGAGATGCCTTACAATTCTCGAGGGCCTTTACCACCCGTTGGGCTTCAATGTTGGCTTCAACCTTGGAGATGCCTCGGGGGCAAGTATCGATCACCTCCACCAACACATGGTTCCCCGCTTCCACAAGGAACTTGGATTTATTGATATTCTCAGCGGATCAAAGATCATCATCGAAGATCCCTGCCTGACCGTGAAGAAAGTCAAAGAAGCCTTTCTAAAACAAGGCGAGTTGTAGGTCATTCAATGTGGTATACTTCCCCCCGAGGAAATCATCCTCATTCCAAACCAAGAGGAGACTTTATGAAAACCTGCCTGACCCTTTTAAAAGCCCTGTTGGCTGCCATGGTTATCCTGCTTCCCGTTGCCCTGTACGCTGAATATTCTGATGACATGGGCTATCTCGGCTATTCCAAGGACCTCATCGATACGGCTCACGACCGCATAAGCAAGTCGCATGTCGTTCCCCAGGGCGGCGGGAACGGCTACCAAGCCACCAAGGAAGAAACCGCCATGGATGAAACCGATGCCGTTCAGGAACAGTTGACCGAACTCGGCCGCAGCCGTTCTCTTGCCCCTCAAAACAATCTCGGGGGTGACCAGGTCAAGGGAAAGCTCGATGAATTCTGGGCAAAGATGGGCACCAAGCCCAGCGACGAAAACTTCAACCTGACCGGCGAACAGAAAAACGCCCTGAAAGCCCGCCTCCGAACCGACCTCGAAGGAACCGGCTACCAGGTCAAACAGATCGAACTTATTGACGTCCCCACCAACATGGGCACTCCGCAAGTTCGCGGCGTCGTAAGAGTTGTGCGACCTCTGAAATCCGCCAACTCCTACACCGAGATCCAGAACAATTTGAGCCAGGTGAAGGAAATCTGCACCAGGGCCGCTACCATCGAAGGAACCCAATATCTGTGCGAGCTTACGACCTTCATCGCGGAAAATCCGCGGAACAATTACTATTACGAGAAAACGATTCTGAACCCCTGACCGCCGATCTGGAGGCACCAGTCCCATAATGAATCTGTCAGCCTCCCCTGGAATTTCCACCCGGGTGCTGGTTTACGCGATGACCAGTATGATTGTGGTTGCCTTCGGAAGTCTAGGCGCTTTGCTGGCAGGCGCCTTGGTCCCCGAATTTTCCCTGGTCGGGCTTATGCTGGGGTCGGTTCTCGGCGCCTTTCTCTCCGTTCACGAGTCCACGATCATCGGCTGCGTAATCGGAATGCTTTTCGGCTTGGCGGCGGCGCCCTTCGTCTTCTATGTGGTCGACTCGGAGACTGCTTTTATGGTCGTTTTCCTTTTTTCTCTTTTGGGGGCTTTCCTTGGCGAACCCATCGCCCACTTTTGGAGAGAGGCCCATTCCGTTTCCGATGCGGAATCAGACACCGAGAACTGAGGCAGGCCTGATGAGCGTAATACGACTTGTCATGCTCGACCGGAATGAATCGCAATCCGGGTTGATCCCTTCTCCTTCAATTTCATCGGTTCTGTTTACCATCGCGAGCGGCGCCCCTGGAATCCAGGAGTTTTGGGAAAAGATTTCTGAGATCGATTCCGGTCTGAAAAAATACTACCTTAGCAACCTGGATTCTCAGCCGATTCTTGAGGGGCAGGGTGATGGTCTTCTGGTAATAAGCTGGGAACACCACTGCATTGAATCTTTCCAGGCATACCAACCAATCAGGCTGAAGGGCTTCGCACGCAGGCATGACGGGATGAACTCGCTGATCGAGCTCGCTGACCTGCCTTTCCAGATATCAGATGAATGGCACATTATCGACCATCACTTCGAAGAGAGCAGGCACTGAACATGATCAATTGTCAAGGTTGCGGCGCGGTAAACGACGAAGTTTCTTCCGAATGCGCAGCTTGCGGTCGCTTGCTTTTCCTGGCGTGTCCGCAGTGCTCGACCCGCAATCTGGCCACCGCTTCTTTTTGCAATCACTGCGGCCGGATTCTTTCGGAAGCTAAAGGCGGGAAGAAGCGTCCGGTCGACCCGGTGACCGAAATGTTGGCCTGGCCTGGCGGGGAGATCCCCGACCATCCGCCCAAAGCAGCGTTCATGAGGATGGTTCTCGGCGGATTTGCCTTTGTTTTTCTCCATCTGAGCCAGGCTCTGACCGGCTATCCCCTGGCCGGAATTCTTGCCGGTCTTGCAAGCGGCATGATAACCCTTTGGGGAACTATCGAGACAATAATCTGGTGGCTCGCCCACTCGGGAGCACCCCGTAGACGCATACCCAGCGCGGATCTCGAAGAAGTCCTTCCGGGCGGAATCGATCCATTCCTCTCGCCTGCTGATGCGTCTTTTGAAGATTCCGAGCGCGAGTCGAGTGAGAGCACGGCCAGCGGAAGTACCCCGGCCCTCTCTGCCTGGAAAACAAAAGGATCCCCGGATTTTCTTTTCGCATCCATGGTTTCCGGAGCAGTCACCCCTCCCCCGCGAAAGCCTGCGGTAAGCGCTTCGGGTACCTCCACCGCGAAAGCCGGCTTTGCGCCGGTTTCGGCGCCGACTTCGACCTCGACCTCGACCACCGCCTGGGCCGCAGACTCGACCCCGGTCCCCGCTTCGACGCCAGTCTCGACGCCAAGCTCGATGCCAGTCTCGACGCCAGGCTCGATGCCAGGCTTGACGCCAAGCTCGATGCCAGGCTTGACGCCAAGCTCGATGCCAGTCTCGACGCCAAGCTCGATGCCAGTCTCGACGCCAGGCTTGATGCCAAGCTTGATGCCAAGCTCGACGCCAGGCTCAACCGAAGGTTCTACTCTGGCTTGGGCGCCAGATTTGACCTCGGGCTCGACCCCAGACTCGGCCCTGACGACGGGTTCGACGTCAGCCTCTATCACGGCTCTGACCGCAGGTTCTAATTCGGCTTCGACGTCAGCCTCGACGCCAGCCTCGACGCCAGCCTCGACTTCGGCCTCCGCTCTGACACCAAACGCGTTCACACCTGCAGGTCAACCTGTGGCTCACGCGTTGTATTCCGAAGCTGCATTTTCGCCGCACATTTCACTCGGAACCGCAGCCGGAGCTCCAGCGGCGGAAGCCGGCCAACCGGCTGGTGATGTGGCTCCATGGCGGGACGATCTGCTTGAAGAAACACGCCAGGAAAGACCAGGACTGACCCTCGCCGAATTTCTCGACGAGGGAATCACCCAGGAAATCGAGGCACTTCAATTAAAGATCTCCCGTTCTCCGGAAAATTATTCCCTTCTCGCCAGGCTTGCGCAATTGTTCGAGGAGCGCGGCGAGACAGACCGGGCGCTCGCGATGATGGAGCGCTGCATCAGGTTCAACCCGCAGGTTGCCGAAATCTTTTTGTATTATGGCACTCTTCTCCAAAGAGCCGGCAAGACTGATGCCGCGAGAGCCTCTTTCCAGTCTTCACTCGCCATCAACAGGTTTCTTGCCAAAGGTCATTACCAGCTTGGTCTCCTGGAACGCTCCCAAAGGAACCTTCCTTCGGCACGCGAAAGTCTCCAAATGTGCATTCAGCTCACTCCGGACGATCCTTATGCCCACTATCAGCTTGGAATGGTCTACAAAGAAATGGGAGACCTTTCCCTCGCGCAGATGGAGCTTAAACGTGCCTGCCTGCTTCATCCAACCGACTCTTACGGCCACGGCCAGCTTGGCGCCATCTACGATCTTCAAAAACAGTGGGAACAAGCCATCTACGAGTATTCCCAGGCCTTGTGTCTGAAACCCAACGACTCGTACATACTGGAGAAACTTGGTAATGTAATGCTAAAGAAAGGCGAACCGGCCAAGGCACGCGATCTCTTTCAGGAAGCTCTCGCGAACCAGTTCAACCCCGACCCCAAGACCCTGGTCGCTTTGGCCAACGCACAACTCAAACTGGGCGAGAAAGCTGAGCTGAAAGCTCTTGCCGAGGAAATTCTGAGGCTTTCCCCGAATAATCCCGACGGCTTGTATTTTCTAGCCCTGGCCCAGATCGCCGACAAACAGACCGAGGATGCCCTTTCGACACTCGAAAAATTGACCAACCTCGCCCCCGAGCGCTGGGATGCCTGGCTCGAAATGGGGAAACTCCTTCAGGCCAATGGGCTCGACGAAGATGCGATCGCCTCATTCATAAAGGCTTCCCCCAATGTATCCGACCAGGCTGGCCTCTGGAACTCTGTCGGAGTGCTCTACTCGAACCACCGGCAGTTCGAGGAAGCGCTCGCTGCCTTCAGAAGATCTGCCAGCTACGATTACTCCGATCCTCAGATTCAGGCGAACCTGAAAGCCGTTCAGAAAAAGATCGAGGCGACTTGCAGACAAGCGATCGAGAGTGCCGGCGCGACTCTCGCCGCCAACCCCGGTCAACTGGATCTCTATATTGAACTAGGCCGGGCGTTCGAACTCACCGGCAGGCTCGACGATGCCATGATGTCGTATCAGCGCCTTCTTGCTCTCAAGCCAGACTCAATCGAGGGTCTTCTGGCCTATGCCCGCCTCCTCAAGAAGCGAGGGAAACTCAAAATCGCGATCCGTTGTTATCGGGAGATCCTCAAGATCGAGCATAACCATGTCGAAGCCAGGATCGAGCTGGTCAAATCCCATCTCAGTCTTGGCTTTGTGAATGAAGCACTCAAGCACGCGGTGGTCGCTCAAAAGATAGTTCCCGATGATCCAAGGGTACATTTCCTTCTCGGAAAGATTTATTTTGCCAAAGGGCTCGCTCCCCGCGCACTGAAAGAGTTTACCTTCGTGGCGACTCATGCCCGTGACCCCGAAATGATCAGTTGGGCAGAGCTAATGCGCCGGCGCCTCGGAAAAACCGCGTGAATTCGCCTTCCGAAAATCTGAATTTGAATCTGCATCTTTTTCTGCGTCGGCACCAGCACCAGCACCAGCCTCGGTCTCAAAATCGGAATCGGTCTCGGCATCGGCCTCAGAATCGGCCTCAGAATTGGCGCCAGACTCAGACTCAGACCCAGACTCAGACTCAGTATCAACTACAACTACAACTACAACCACA
>MNYA01000228.1:7241-7553 GCA_001872985.1 bacterium CG2_30_54_10
AACTACAACTACAACCACAGCTACAACTACAACCACAACTACAACCACAGCTACAACAACATCGTCTTCGTCTGTGCCAGCGCCCACGTTTGTCCCAGCGTCTGGGCCTGGGCCTGGGCTTGGCTCTGGGTCTGCATCTGACCTCAGTCGCCCTGCTGGCCCTGATATGCGACTAACAATGTCCGCTAAATTTCTCGGTTCGGCCCCAAATAGCGGACGCGGCATCTTGCCGCGTCGCAGCGGCTGGAAGCCGCTGCCACTTTTTCTCTGGATTCCAACAGAACATTTCAAATCAGGCATTGAAACATGAAT
>MNYA01000091.1:0-1088 GCA_001872985.1 bacterium CG2_30_54_10
GCCGCCGACACGGCTTCTGCCGCCGACATAGCCTCTGCCGCCGACACGGCTTCTGCGCCCCACACAGCCCCTGCCGTCTACACAGCTTCTGCGCCTTCCACGGAGTCTGAAGCCTCGACAGCCTCGGCGGCTTCGACAGCCTCCTTCTCTTCAATGGGAAAATAAATGGACGACCGCCCCATCGGGGTTTTCGATTCAGGCGTCGGGGGCTTGACGGTCGTCAAGGAGCTCCACGCCCAGCTTCCACAGGAAGACATCGTCTATTTTGGCGATACGGCACGGGTTCCGTATGGCAGCAAATCGGTTCCCGTCATCCGCAGATTTTCCCTTGAAATCACCCGTTTTCTTGAGTCTCAGCGGGTAAAGCTCGTCGTCATTGCGTGCAACACCGCTTCAGCCCTGGCCCTTGACTTTCTCCGCAGGCAGACGGCGTTGCCGATAATCGGAGTCATCGAGCCCGGAGTCCGGGCGGCCTTCCGACAGCAAGATGCGCGAACGATTGGAGTGATCGGCACCCAGGCAACGATCCGTTCAGAGGCTTATCAGTCCCGCCTCCAAAGGCTCCGTCAGGGCTGCCGGGTTTTTGCGAAGCCATGCCCGCTCCTCGTTCCAATAGTCGAAGAGAACCTGATCCACGCACCCATCGCAGCGCTTGCACTCGAAATGTATCTTCAGGAGTTCCTTTCCCTGGATCTCGACGCGCTTATCCTGGCCTGTACGCACTACCCTCTTTTGAAAGATGCGATCGGGAAATACCTTGGCAAGAACGTCCGGCTGATCGATTCGGCCGAGGAGACCGCCCGGGAAGTGGCCGAAGTTCTGCAGTCCCGCCGCCTCGAAGGAACCCCAAACCGCATCGGTTTGGAAGAATTCTACGTTTCGGACAGTCCCGAGGCTTTCATGAAAATTGGAGAACCCTTCCTTGGACGTCCCATGAAGCAGGTTTTCCTCGAACACGTCTGGAAGCGCGATTTTGGCCTTTCACCAGACGGAGCGCCTTTCTGACCCCATGAATCCGCCGGCCTCCAACATTTCAAAAAGCCCTTGGCTTCGCGGTTTTCGGCTGTCCTGCTTTTTCCCGACCCTTC
>MNYA01000091.1:1100-7631 GCA_001872985.1 bacterium CG2_30_54_10
TCGCGGGATTGTGCATGCCGGCGGAGTGCCAGATCAAAATTGCGATCGTGGGGGCGTTGACCGGCCCCAAATCGCCCTATGGCCTCTCACAACTCAAAGGGGCGCAACTGGCGGCCGGGGAATTGAATTCCCGGGGCGGCATTTTCGGCCAAACCCTGGATCTTGTCGAGGTCGATGACCGCGGCGATCCTGCGCAGGCCGGCAGGCTCGCGGTAGATCTGGTTTTCCGGGACCGGGTGACAGCAATCGTCGGAAGCGTTGATTCCGGCGTTACGCACGTTATCGCCATGATCGCGGTAAAGGGCCACGTTCCTCATTTGACCTGCGTCGCCACCGATCCTTCCATCACCAGAGCTGGAAGCCCCTGGACTTTCCGCACATTATCAGACGACACCGCTCAAGCAAAAGCTTTGGTCGCCTTCCTGACTCGAACGCAAACCATCAGCCGGATCGCTCTGATGGCCGGAAATTCCCGTTACGGGAGAATGGGTTCTCGGGAATTTGCGCGACAGGCTCGGCAGGCGGGGTTTCTGATCGATGGCCCTCTTTTTCTTGCTTCCAACCCCGAACAAAACGCGGAATCTTTCCGAAAAGCCGCAGCCTCAAAGCCTGATGCGATTGTTTTATGGACCTTGTCCAAGGATGGCCTCGCGGCAGCCAGAACTCTTCGCAAGGCCGGATTTTCCGGGCTTCTTGCAGGGGGGGACGGCCTAGCCACACCGGACTTTTTCGCGACCTCGTTCCCGGAAACTGACGGGACGATCGTTACGATGCCATACAATGCTACAAGCGCTTCCATAGCCAATCGCGAGTTCCAAAATAAATTCAAGGCCCATTTTGGGGAACCGCCCGACTCGTTTTCCGCGCATGCATACGACACCATCAGCCTCCTGGCTTTGGCCTTGGAGCGCTCCGACCTTTCGCGCCAGGGCTTACGTGATTCCATTGCCTCACTGACGACCTTCACGGGCGTAACCGGGGAAATCGAGCTTGACAGGACGGGAAATGACAGGCGACCGGTGAAACTTGCCCGATGCGCTGGGGGAAGGCTCCAGCCCCTTGAGGAATCGCGATGACGTTCGCCGGCATCAGAACCTGGACCATCCTTGTAATGGTCGCACTTTTACTGGTACTGCTAGGAACCCTTCGATTCCAGGACGACCTGATTGCAGGCCAGATGACCTACGGAAACATGGACATCCCCGGCCAGATTTCATTCGTTAACCGTCTCGAACCTGGAATCGCCGATCTTGCTTCCGCCAAGACCTATTCATTCGACAAAATTCGCTGGCACCCACTTTTCGCGTTGCTGGTGGTTCTGTTCCCTTTGATGCTTTTTCTGGGTTTGTACAAGAACCGCGAATACTGGATCGACGGGCTTTCGAGGGTTCTCGTTCAATGGTCGGGTTTCGTGATTTCAAGGCTCGGAGTAATCCGTGCAGGCCAGGTCTATCCCTTGCGGCGTTCGTGTTTCGGGGCCTTTCCTTTTCTCAACTGTCAGGCCTGCGAGATGACTACCGGAGCCTGTCCGGTCGGTTATCTGCAAAATCTTCTTTCAATCGGCACCGTCCCGTTTTACCTTGCCGGCGTCCTTCTGCTGTTTGGAGCTGCGCTTGGGAAGAGCATCTGCGGCTGGCTCTGCCCTTTCGGGTTTGTCAGCGATCTGTTCGATCGGGTCTGCTTGCACTTATGGAAAATTCCCAGAACCCTTGGGTATCTACGTTACTGGGTTCTCGGGCTCGTAATAATAGGGCCATTGGTATACATCCAGGCCGGAATCACAGGTGAAAACTTTTTCTGCAGCACGATTTGCGCATCGGGAAAAATACTGGGCCTTGCCCCTTACTACCTGACCACGGGAAGCCCGGCCTTCTTTTCCCGAACCGGCTGGCTCAGCGATCCGACCGGAGCCGGCTTGGCGGTTACGCTTCAGGTTGCCTTGACATTGCTGATACTGGTTGCTATGTTGCTGCTTTCAGGGCGTTTTTTCTGTCGCATTCTCTGCCCACTGGGTGGGTTCTGGGGTCTGTTCAATTCAGTCAGCCTGATCCGGATCCGTCACCGTAAAGGAAGCTGCTCCGGCTGCGGGGCTTGCGAAAGAGTTTGCCCGATGGGAGTTTCCCGGAAGTTTTCCGACTTCCTTGACCGGACATCTTGCATGATGTGTGGGCGTTGTATTACCGCCTGTGGCAGCGGCGCCCGGACGTTTGCCTGGGGATTGAGCCCCGAACGCGGGCCAGAGGAGAACAGTTCCATGATCGACACAACGACCATCGACTACGGTAGCATGTTCAACCGACTGCGCCGTGATTTCTACATGATCCTTCTTTCCATATTGGCGAAAAACCCTCTGGACATGGCCCGATACGGCTTTCAGCAAACCGTTTTCTACAAAAAACTCTACGGCTCACTTCCCCAGGAGTTTTCCGCCCTTCCATTGGCGCGAAAGCAAGATCTGGGAAGCTGCGACCCTTACGATGTCCTCTCTGATGAATGCCGGGCTTCCGTTACAATATACGGCGAGACCACCGGTTCAACAGGCAATCCAACGCCTTGCTTCTATACTCCCACCGAGTTCAAAGCCGCTCGTATCTTTTCAACCATCACCCCGTTTGTCGGAGCACTGGATCAGGTTCTTGAAGAAAACCGCGCCGTCGTCAACGGCCTTACCTTCGGCTTCACGATTGCCGGATTCAGTTTCGGAGACTTCCTGACCGCCCGTGGCGGCTTGGTGGCCAACATCGGAAGCCGGTCGACCATAGCTCCCCCGACACGTACCGCCCGCGCCATAGCTCGTCTGCGACCTTCCGTGATCACCGCCACGCCCATCGATTTCCTGAGCTGGATGCGTATTCTGAAAGAGGATTACCCAAAGGACTACCCAAGAACGCAAGAGTTTCTCAAGGTCTTTCTTTCGACCGCTGAACTTTGCTCTTCTTCCCGAAGCAAAGCCATCAACCAGGAGTTCGGAATTATTCATGTCAACATTTATGCTTGTGTCGAGGGCTTTTTCACGGGCGCTTGTCCTTGCGGGGAGCTTCACATTTTGCCGTTATATTACACCGAGGTTTTCGACCCCGACCTGAAGCCGATCGGCACCTCCGGCGAAGGCCGTTTGGCATTCACCAACCTCATCAAGAAGAGCACTCCGCTTGTCCGATATCTGCTTGACGATTTCGTGACACTCTACCCGAGCAAGTGCCGGCACGGCTTCAAGCGGAGCGTCATTCCACACGGTCGCTGGGAACTGACCGTATGTCTTGGGGAAAAGCGATTGGGGGTTCGGCATTTTGAGGAGGCGATATTTTCCCACGGCCTTTTCGGCGACTACCGCGTCATCCTGGAAGACTCCGGAATCAAAATGGTGGTAGAAGAATATGGATCCCACGCTCCGTTGCCGCAGATGAAAAAAGCCATTTCCGACGAGTTCAGCCAGAATGTCGAGGTTGAGCTGGTCCCCTTTGGAACGCTCACAAAGTATCGTGAGGTCAGGTTCTCCAAGCCGATTCTCAAGGTTGAGGACAAACGTTCCGTTTCCACCCAAAAAATTCCGGAGTATCTTTGAGCCAGGCCGAGGAGAATATGGTTATGGATCAATCACCTAAAATCTGCCCGCGCTGTCAGCAAGCAAATTTTCCTATCGCGGAATTCTGCCGACATTGCGGAGAACCCATCTTCGAAATGGGATCCCTTTCGCGGCGGTCGATGATTTCCAGGGCGATCGGTTACATCATTGACGGAATGTTCTGGTTCCTTGATGAACTTGGCCGTTGGTGGGAAATCGGCCGCCTTCTTCTCGATCTGAAATCCCTGCGTCGCAGGAGATCGGAGTTCCTCAAGCACTTCGGGGCGGGGAAAGGCGATGGCGCTGACCTTTTAGGCCCCGATCGCGAAAAGCTGATGAGCCTTTCCGAAGAGATTTCGAGGCTGGCCACCCGGGAAGAGTTCCTTCGAAAACGGAGTTGGGCTCTCGTTCCTGAGTTGATTCTTTTGCTGATCGTATTCGTTTTCATCGCTGGGATCGTTTGGATCAGGCCTAGAACCGATCTCGCGATTTCCGGACAAGATAGTCCCATGGTTTTCCAAGGCGGAATTTCAAAATTTGCGGAGATACCATTGTCCGGTTTTTCAGTGGTAACCAGCGCCGTCTGGCACGGAAACCAGGTATTCGTGGGCGGAGACGGGGGCGTGGCGATGATCGATCCGAATACACGCAACCCAGCCATGGTGACCGGGCTTCCCCCCGGATTCTTCGTGCGCCATCTGTTTTCGGATGGGGACCGCCTTTTAATCGCGGGTTATGGCGGGGTTTTTGCGCTCCAGGGACAGACGATAACCTCCGTCTATGACGAAGCACACCTCCCAATCTCGCTGATAAACCGGGTCATCCCGACCATGGAAGGCGGCCACCTCCTTGGAACCGTGGGCCATGGTTTGTTCAAGGGGCACAATAACCTCGCGGCCATGATCCTTGGAACCCAGGGACTGACCCTGACCGGTTTTGCCTGGATGGATGGCGAGTTGTGGCTGCTCCACGAACGCGGGCTCCTTCGCGGGGACGGGTCCTCCTTTACCCCGTTTGCTCTTCAGATTTTGCAAAACAAGATTTTCAGCGCTTTGACTGTTGAAAAAAATACGATCTACATCGGTACCAATGACGGAATCATCATCGGCTACCGCAACGACAAAAACTGGGTCTGGACGCCGCTCTCCCCCGGCGAGCCGAAACAGGTTCGCGATTTGAGCGTCGCTCATGGCGTGCTGCTGATCTCATCGGCAGAGGGTCTGTTCCGTTACTTCGACGGCCGGTTCGAAAAACTTGCGTCCACGCCGAATCTTTCGGCCCTGGCGGTAAGCTCCGGACTCCTCGCCGCCGCCAGTCCGGCACAGGTGACTCTCTACCGGTTCGCGGGCTCTCCTATCATTCAAACCAGCGCCCAAACCGCAGCTCCAGCGGTGCCGATCGTTGGTTCCTTTGTAGCGCGGACGATGCCGGTTCCTCAACCGCCTCCGGTAAACCCGCCGGGAACCAGTGTTCCCGCCCAGGGCAGCATTCCATCGCAGTCTCCCCGGCAGGCATTTCCCCCGACGCCCTTGCCTTCTCAGACGCCTGTCCAGAGCGCGAATGTTCCGAATTCCACGATCCCTGCGCTCCCCGAGAATCCAGCCAGCTCCGCGAACTCCGCGAGCTCCGCGAATTCCGCGAATTCCTCGAATTCCGCGAATTCCTCGAACTCCGCGAATTCCGCGAACCTTACGGATCAAGCGGTTCCTCCGTCCGTCTCCGCACCGGCAAGCAACGCTTTGTTCGGCTCTACCGCCCTTCCAGATATTCTTAGAGGGCCGTTTGTTTCCTCAATCGTCTGGGACGGCCGGCGCCTTTGGGTTGGCACCGCCAACAACGGGGTCTGGAGCTTCCAAAATGGGGAGTGGTCGGTTCTCAATACTCGGAACGGAGGATTGACCGACGATCAGATCGTTTCTTTGTGGGTTCTCCAGGGCCGTCCGCATCTTTACTCCTGGATCATGGGCCTATTGGACATTGACTCCGGAAGAAGCGTTGCGGTTTTGAGCAAGGATAAGCTTCGCGATTTCCTTTATGTGACCTCGGATTCAAACAACATCATGCTTCTTCTACAGGGCGGCTTCATCAAGCGGCTGAATTCGCTTGGAGACCTCGAACCAGTCAGCCGAATTCCGGAAGATTTCTTCAAAACGGCTCGCTACCTTCATCTTGTGAATGGGCAACCCGTTGTCGTCGCGGATCAGGGGATCCTTGCCCAAGACCAAACCGGGCGCTGGCTCGTGAGTTTCTTTCCTTCCGCTTCCAGGGAGGGAAGGGCCTTGACTTCCCTTGTCGGTCCTGATGGACAGGTCTACGCCGCCCTTTCGAATGGCGATGTGTTTTCAGCTTCAGGCAAGAAAATCACCAGATTGGGAAGCATCGACCAAAAGCCGCGTTCGATGGTCTTTGCCGATACTCTCTGGCTGGCCGGAACGAATCAACTTTACAGGTTGTCCGGCGGAAGCTTCGTTCCGGTTGGGCCGAGATTGCGTGAGACAATCATCGGGTTCCAACCCATAGTTGACAAGCGGCTGGTGGTACTCGCCACCAATTTTGGAATCCAGATAGTCCCCATTCCCTGATCTCTTAGGGGCTGTAAGCAATAACCATGACAATGACAACGACAATGGTTATTGCTTTTCCGGCCCCTTATCGCCAGTCATGAACCAGAATGTAACAGTTCTTTCGTATCTGCTCATATTTGTATCATCTCAATAAGTCGGGGGAAGAGTGAAGGCAGACCGGAGGGCGCAAAGCGCCCGACCGCGGGGGATGAGCCTCACGAATTCACTTCGCGAGGCGAAGGGGGGCGCGTGCCCCCCTTTTTTGAGAAGTTACGTTTTTTTGTATCATCTCAATAAGTCGGGGGAAGAGTGAAGGCAGACCGGAGGGCGCAAAGCGCCCGACCGCGGGGGATGAGCCTCGCGAATTCACTTCGCGAGGCGAAGGGGGGCGCGTGCCCCCCT
>MNYA01000325.1 GCA_001872985.1 bacterium CG2_30_54_10
CGAAGGGGGGCGCGTTCCCCCCTTTTTTGAGAAGTTACGATAGCTTTTATTGCAATGAATCCGGTTTTTGCGAGAGATTTGCTTGACAGGGCGAAACAGTGGCAATAGAATAGTGCGCTGAACCTGCTGGCTATGGCCTGCCAACTGGCAAGGAGGGTTTCCGTGGCTTCGATGATTAGAGAATTGTCTCTGAAGATCGCCAACGAAAGGGATTCCGAGCTGGATGCCTGCGAATTCCTGGACGAGTTTGCAAAAAAGTGCGATTTCATGACCGAATCGATCGATGAGATGCGGCTGGCTTTTATCGAAGCAATTATCAACGCCAAGGAACACGCTCCCAAGAACCTCCCAACCGGTGTGGAGACCGATGTATTTACGGCGTTCTCATTCGACGGCGAGAATTTGACCATCCAGGTTCGCGATTTCGGTCAAGGGTTCAATCCCACCCAGGTCGAGAAACCTGATATCAAAAAGAAGCTCAAATCCGCGAACAAGCGTGGATGGGGCCTCATGTTGATGGAAAAACTCATGGATGGTGTGGAGATCAGCTCCTTCCCGCCTTCCGGCACCCTGATAAAGATGGTAAAAAAGCGGGTCAATATCGACCCTCCCGATTCCGGGGATCTGGTCCGGGAGCGAAAACGAATCGAACGGTTGAAATACATCCTTGGAAGTTTCATCGATCTAAGTTCTTTCCTTTGCCAGAACAGAGATCTCGAAACCGGCTTGCGTTCGATGTTGCGCATCCTCCTAGGGACGCTGGGCGTTTCAAGGGGAGCAATTTACATTGCCGACCCTGCGAAAGATGTGATGCAATGTGTCGTCGATATCAAACTCAGGGCAAAAGAGAAGTTCCCCCTGATCAAATTATCGGTCACCGAGTTGCAGAATCTATCGGGCCAGGAAAGCCTCGAGGTTTCCTCGCTCATTGCCCGGCTGAACCCGGCCTTTTTCCAGACTTTCACCAAAGAAGAGGCGGAGCTGGTCTATCTCCTCAAGTCTGATGTAGAGATCCTCGGAATGCTGGTCCTGGGAGCACGATTCCGGGTCGAGGATAACGAACCGTATGATGGCGACCTTTTGAGCACGCTTGCACGCAATATCTCTTCGGCCATCAATACCTTCAAGCTGATGGAGCAGTTGAAATCGGCGAACGGTGAGCTGGACACGAGGGTACAAGAACTTAGCGCCGTCCGAGAGGCAAGCCAGACAATTTCCTCGGAACTCGAGATGGAAAATCTTCCGTTTACAGTCGAACGGATTTTCCAGAATATAATGAAAATCGGGAAGTTTTCGCTTAGCATTCACGATCCGAGTGAAAATAGATACACCATTTGCCAGACTGGCCGGGAACTTCCGCAGGTTCTCGACCTCTGGTCGTCGCCGATATCCAGATACGTCGTTCAAAAAATGACGCCGATTTTCGTGCCGGACATCGAAAAAGAAAAGCGTTTTCAATTTCCGCGTGCCAAAAATTACAGAACCCGGGCTTTTATTGTGATACCGGTCGTTGTCCAGGAAGAAGCCCTGGGCCTTGTCAGCCTGACCGACCGAACCGATGGCCAGCAGATGACCGATCGTGATTTCAATCTTGCGCAGCTCCTTTGCACGCAACTTGGAATCGCCCTCAAGAACGCCAATTTGTACAAGCTTGGAATCACCGATGGCTTGACCCATCTTTACACCCAGCACTACCTGAAGATGCGCCTCTCCCAGGAGATTTCCAGGCTTCGGCGTGTCAAATCTCCGCTTTCCTTGATCGTCATGGATATGGATAATTTCAAGTCCCTGAATGAAGCCCACGGAGATTTTGCCGGTGACACAGTCTTGTCGAAGGTTTCCAACACAATCAAACGGCAAATTCGATTCAACGATATTCCCTGCCGCTGCGGCGGAGAGAAGTTCGCCATCATTCTTCCAGACACTCATTTGAGGGGGGCCGTGGTCGTCGCCGAAAAACTTCGGGCGGCGATTGAAACTTCGAAAATTCTCCACCACGCAACGGAGTTGAAGGTCACTGCAAGCTTTGGCGTTGCACCCTTTGAAATCAACATGAGCCTCGAACAGCTTCTTGAATCCGGTGACTGTCAACTTCGCGAAGCCAAGGCGAAGGGCGGGAATTTCGTCTCGAACCCTGAAAAGGCTTCGCCAAAGGTTTCCCCAGAGGCTTCGCCAAAGGTTTCGCCAGAGGCTTCGCAAAAAAACAAATGAAAACGTCCTGAGCAGATACAAAATTACAGATAATCGTAACCAAACGAGCAGGTGGGTAAAAAAAAACCGGGGAGCCATTCCCCGGTTTTTTGTGACTAACCAAATAAGGCCTATTTGCTCTCTGTAGGTCGCCCTGCAAGAGGTGCGGCAGGGGGCGGGGGAGGAGGGTTCTCAATGGTATAAATGGCTGAGAATGGGTTAACGAGGCCGATTCCGGTTTCACAGTCGGGGCCGAACGCACCCAGGTCAAGAGTAGTTGTGGCCATAGCATCAAGTATCACCTGAATATCATCTTCAGGTCTGGCTTGGCGAACCTGCGCCCAGATTCCGGCAAAATGGGCCGCTGCCTGGAGAGTGCCTGAACCGAAGCGGTAGGCGCCGTCTGATGACGGCCCATAAATGCTTACGCCAGGCTCAGACAGGTCAGGCTTCATTACCGGGATCCCATCAACCACGGATGGGCCGATCCCGGAGAAGCCTGCCCTCACCTTCCATTGGTCAAGGCCTCCGACGGTCAAGACTTCGGGCAAGGCGGCAATACCGGTTATCCGGCTGGGAACATTCCCTGCGGGTAGGATCGGAAGAATCCCGGCTGTGCGGCAAGACCTGAGAACCTCACGCATCGCCCCTGGAGCCGGAACTGAGAAGTCAACGCAGATCAGCAAAGCGGTTGGCTTCATCTCGGAGAATGGGCCAATGACCCATTGGATTGCGGCCATCAGTTCCTTGGGTTTGACCTTTCCTTTGGAAACCGTCGCGAGGGAAATGGAAACCTGGGTAGCAACGCCCTGGAACTTTCCTGGAAGGAATCCGGCAAGAACCCCGAGGGGATGGAGGAGCATCAGGTCTTCGAGTGTTCCGCCGCGCTGGTGTGGGTCGCCAAAGAACTTAGCCGAGACCACCCGACCGCGGAGGCACGGGTGATTAACTGGAAGGTCAGGGCCAACGACGCCTACCAACACATTTTTCCCGGTTAGCTGGCGTTCCTGCAGGAGGGCGGTGGAACCGGACATTGCCAGGTTCCAGGAATTGGGGGCGGTCGATTCAAGCCTTGGAAGCGAACTTACGACCGGAAGCGAGCTGGATATGGGTTCAGCCGTCTGGTCAAGAGTTTCGGAACGAAGAGTGGGAAACTCAGCTAGAATTTCCGATAGGTCTTTGTCGGTCAAATCGACGCAAACCCCGCGAGCCGCCCAGATCGGCAGCTCATTTTGGCCGCGGCCGGCGAGAGCTTTGCTGATTGCCTGGGCAACGACATTTCCCTCGGAATAAATGGCCCGAATGGCCCGATCGCCGGCATTTTGGCCGACGGCACGCTCGGCGACCCAGTTCGGGTCGACCGGTTCGGTGGAGGTTAAAAACCTTGTCCTGGCTTGTTCGATGGCACAAGCAGAACCAGGTACAATCAAGCCGGCCAATAGAACCGCCAAGCACAACGCACTAGCGGCCATGAAACGTTTTGGGAATACGGGCATTTTAAAAATCCTCTTATTGAAAGCTATTTTGTGGTTTTCTGAGCGGAAATCCCAATCACGACATCTTCCCCGGTTGGTTCATTGATAATTTCATAGGTTTTTCCGCAAGTTTCCCAGGGACCGGTGGACCAACCAGAAACCTTGGCGCGAAGAAGTTCGAACCAGATTTTGTTCACTTCGAACTTCCTGTTCGTTTTGGTGGTAATCGCCTTCACGCGGGTGAAAGTCACTTTGACAACGATCATCGGCTGACCGTTCACTTCCATGGTTTGCTGTGGGCCGACCTGAAGGTCTTTGATGGCTCCTGAAGTCGCCATGCCGGCGAGGATATTGAGGATGTCAAGGGTGACAACAAGTTCGACATTCCAGGTAGTCGTGATGGATTGCTCTTCCTGCTGCCAGGTGGAACCCTTGGGTTCGCGTTCGAGTTCGCGGCCCTTGCGATATTTGAAGCCGGGTTCACCATAGCCGTACCCCGGAAAATATTCTTTGAATTCCTGATCGGTCAAGGGTGCGCGGTGTTCCTGGAGGAGCGCCACACGGAGATAGCCGATGGATGGGTAAAGAGCCATGCGAGAGATAGGATCGAAGGATTTATATATCTCGCTCAGCACCTCGAGAAGTTCGCGGCTCCTGGATTCAAGACCATTGAGAAGCTGCTTGCCCATGTCGAGGCACTGCTTTTCGTAAAGACCGCTGGCCTGGAGATACTGCTCTTCCAGGGCGGGGGTGTGATTGAGCGAAACCTGGTAGAAAAGCTCGTTCACAGTCCAGAACTGGTGTACAACGCTGAAAACCTGCGCCTGAAGCTTGAAGTTTTTGTGATCGGGACCGTAGCCATCAAAAGCTCCGGCGGTGGAAAGAACTAAAACGAAGGCCAACACTAGGATTGTAGAGCGCTTAAACATTCTCGATACTCCTCCTTGCACTTTACGAAACGGATAATACCAATATAACCCTGTATTCGAGACCGGGCAATGCTCCAGTGAGGAGCACTTCCTTGTATACGGCAAGCCTGCCGCCAGAGTAAGTTCCGTCGCACTACGAACGCATTTGTTTCACGCTTTATGCAACTGGTACAAAATAAGCGTTATTAAACAAGGGCTACAAAATGGTTTCCCAATGACAGGAAAGCTCCAGAGCTATGCCGCAAAAGGTTGACCGGGTCTTCCTTCGCCTGATTTTTGCGGAGGGAGTTACCGACCTCAAAATCTTCTGGATGCGCTGGAGAGAGCTTTTGAAGGCCCCGACATCAGTTTCGGGATCGAAGGGGGTCTGCCAGACGGTTTGGTACAAAGCCTCAACGTCAACCGGGTGCGGAAAAGCAACGAACAGTTGGGCAAGGATTCCGTGTGGGATCGATCCCGGTTTGATGAATGCTACGTGGTCCTTCCAGGCCAGAATGCCAAGCGGACCGTCAAAAACCAGGTGCTGGGTGGGGTAGTTCTTTCGCCATGCATGATAATCGTCAACATGCATTGGACGGGTGTTTCCGTCCTCGATGCAGGTTAAAAATTCAGCGGTGCGAGAGCGCCGGGCCTCGATCCTCTGAATCATGCGCTTGAAATCACGATTACGCGAAAAAAGCATACTAAGCATTGATGGCGGGGTTTTATGGAGATGGTATTCAAGGAAGCGTTCGGAACCGGGGGTGGCCCTTGCTTGCATTTTCGTTGCGAACAGCCCCCAGAAAGGTTCAAATGACTGGGCATCGAGGAACAATGTGATTTGCTCGTCGAGGTCGACGTGGCTGAATTTTTCCGGAAAAAACAACGCGCCGAATATCCTAATTTGCATGAGCTGGTTTCTCTGTGGATTTTTGGAGAACCGCTTCTCTGCTTCGGCGAGGGTGGTCGAGGCAAGTGGATCGCCGCGCAAAGTTTCGCAAACTGCGATTCCATGCAGGCAATCACCGGACTCGATGTCGGTTCCATCGCAATTTTTTGATTTCGCGAGCATCGTTTCATACAATTTTTTTGCACGACCGTAGTCTCCGCTTAAAAGGGCGGTCATTGCTCGCACGCCTGTTATCACAAAAATGGCCCGTGGTTCGAGGGTGCGTGTCGTCAGGTCGGGAATCATGTCCCACCAGGCTTTTGCCGCCGCGGGGTTCCCAATAAGTTCGGAGATCCACGCCAGAAGCGCCGCTGACTCGAGCACCCCGCTTTCGTGATTTTGCTGTATCTTAAGCTTGTGGCATTCCATCAATACGCGCATTGCCTTGGAAAAATGTCCCATCTTCAAGAAAACCTTGCCTAAAGAAAGCTGAGCTATGGCCTGATTCCAGGAGTTTTTCAATAATCTCTGGAGGCGGATCGCCTGAGTCAGAAAAAGGGCTGCTTTCCGGAACCGCCCGCAATCGTATTCGACACCCCCGAGATTGCCGAGCAAGGAAGCCTGCGCATCACGCTCTCCAAGACTTTTCATCGCGGAAAGGGCCGCCATATAGTATCGGCGTGCCTCGCGGGGCGCCCCACGGGTGAAATAAAGATTGCCAAGGGAGCAATCAGCCGTTGCGAGACGTCGTCGGTCATTGGCGACATTGAAAAACTCGCGAGCCAGGAGCAGTTCAGACATCGCTTCGTTTGCTTTGTTCATGAGCCGAAAAATGTTTCCAGCGGCATAGGCAAGTTCGCCCGACTCGACCTCCGAATTCTCTCGTTCCTCAAAAATGGCTTTCCCTCGGTCCACGACGGCGATTGCTTCGTCAAACCTGTCCTGACGCGCCATTGTTCTTGCCGCTACGACATAAAAATAATGCGGAAGGGGGCGATCCTTGGCAAGGTATTTTCTTGTGATGCGATTGACAAAGTCGAATCGCCCCGCACTAAATAGCTTATAGGACTGTTTGGCAAAATGTTCGATCACAAGATCGTCCATGCCGAGCAGCGAGCCAAAATGAAGTGCCACCTCCACACGATCGATGGAAGCAGCCGAGATGTTCCGAAGAATGATGTCTTCGACCTCTTTCCTGCGTTGGAGAAGGATCTGGTGATGCTCTTCCAGCCAGCGGTTAAAGCGTACCGGGAAGCGATGCGGGTGAGCAGCCTCGACGATTCGGCCGAAATGGGCCAATAACAATGGCTCTAGTTCTTTATGCTGGATGCCCAGGAACAATGCTGAAAAAAAAGAATCGAGAGGCGGTCCTTCGGCGCCTTCCGGGGCTCCCTGGATCGCCAAATGGCCATTTCCGACCATCCAGTCCAGGAAAGGGGGGTAACGCCGAAGCTCAATCCATTCGGAAATATCTGAATCAAGGCTCTGCGGTGGCTCGGCCAGGGGCACACCAAGTAATTCGGGCGAAATTTTGAGGAAAAAACGCTTTTCCCATGCCAGGCGGTCCGGGTTATTTCGCGGATCCAGTTTCACTGGAGTTCGCTTGAACGACGGGAATGGAATCTCCTTCCATCGGGCGCGTCCAGCCCATGCGGTTAGGAAAGATGCTCGTTTCAAAACGGTATCCGAAACCTGGCGTGCAAGCGAAAGCAGCAGGTGAGGATTGTAGGGAAGGCGCACGAAAAAACCGGCGAGCTCGCGTAGCGGCGGCGCATGATGAAGGTCGGTCAGTAGGTCAAGCAGGGTCTTTTCAAGTGTAGAAACCGGCAAGGTGATTTTGCTGAATGATGTTGAAATTATGTTTCTGGGCTTTTCTTCGGGATGGTACACAAAGACCAACAGGCGTTTTCCGACTTGGCGATTGCGGCGTCTGCGCTGAGAGACCGCGGTCAGCTCGGTCGGTAAGGCTTGGCT
>MNYA01000310.1 GCA_001872985.1 bacterium CG2_30_54_10
TTGGTGGCTTATCTTTGTGCCATTCGCGCGTGCCCCCCTTTATTGAGAAGTTACATTAATTCGTTCGTTGTCGCAATCTTCAGCCTGCGCGGGCTAAAGCCCGCGGTTAAGATGTTTGACACGCACGACCCAAATGGGGTTGGTATAATTTCATCGGCTCAGACCTGAATGCTCAGCGATGAATAGGATGCTGAAACGTAGCTCATTGAAGTCGACTGCCCGTAGCTCCGAACCTGGTTTCGCATTGAGACTTCCTGAGAGGCGCTTGGAACTTTCCGCTGCGGAACGAACACGGCCTGAGTCTGATTTTCGGAATGGGACTGAGCTTGGGCTTGGGCTGGGGTTGGAGCTGTAGCTTGGGTTGGAGTTGGAGCTGTAGCTTGGGTTGGAGTTGTGGCTTGGGTTGAAGTTGTGGTCTGAGGCTGAGTCTGAGTCTGAGTCTGAGCCTGAGTCTGAGCCTGAGTCTGGGCTTCTGACATTCCACTGACTTGCGCGTTTCCGGAATCCTGACTGGCAGTGGCGCCGTCGGAGGAGTTCCCGGATCCCGCGAGAGCCTGCAGATCACTTACGGTAAGTGTTCCGTCTTTGTTGAAATCAAGCGAATCGAATGCGTCGATCAACTTCTGAAGCCCTTCGGGAACGCCCTTCCCAGAGGCGGTTAGCTTGTCTTTCAGGTCGGTCAGGGCTTCCTTGGAGATTCCCGTTGAAGGCCCCCCATCAGTGCTGGAGGGGTTGGAGGTGCCGGAGGCGTTGGACGGGGCGGCTCCATTGGAGTTTTGGGCCATCACGATCATTACGGGAATTCCGTTCATCCCGCTGCCCCCGCCTACCCGAGATTGGCCACGACCGTAGCCATGACTTCGGCCGGCACGCTCAGGACGACCCCCTTCGGGGCCGCCTCCATTCGATCCGTTGAAATCCTTGAGTTCCTGGAGGCTCATACCATCATTGTTTTTGTCGATTTTTTCAAAGGAATCAAGGATGGCCTGGATGGGTTTCCCGGCTTCGGGGGCAACGGCATCGATTTCGGATTTAAGGGTGGTCAAGTCGCTTTTCTGGAGATTGGCATTCCCTTTCCTGAAGCTCTGAAACTGCTCTTGCAGGGCATTGACATTTGACCCGGATACACTGTTTACGCTCATGATATGCTCCTTTAATTTTAGCTCCGCAGAAGCTCGAAGGCTTGATGCAGACGATCCGCCCGACTATCGGATTCCAATGATGGCCTATTCAACC
The DNA here is from genome assembly GCA_001872985.1 of bacterium CG2_30_54_10. Classification (GTDB taxonomy): domain Bacteria; phylum Muiribacteriota; class Ozemobacteria; order Ozemobacterales; family Ozemobacteraceae; genus CG2-30-54-10. The sequence goes on from MNYA01000310.1 coordinate 1,237, forward strand.
GGACGATCGGAATCGAAAGCTCCCACAGGTTTTTCAATTTTCCCCCTTACCCTTACTTTGACAACCGAACGATCGGAAAAAGTTCCGCGGGAAGAAAAATACTTTCGAAATTCGTCCCGAAGTTCAGGCTTTCCTTTAAACTCTTCTCCAAAAGCGTGTCACGGCGACAGGTGGCGATCAGATTTTCTACGACGCTCGTCGGTGGCGCTCTGGAAACCAGGGGCCCCGCCAGACGGCTCGAAGGAGGAATGCAGGAGAACCTGGAAAAAACGACGATCGTCGTTACCACAACAAGAATCAAAACCACCCAGGAAAGTAGAAAAAACCTCATTTGCCCGGGTTTTCCGGAATGAACCGACTCCGGCCCGGAACTGCCAGGTGCGGGGTCGATTTCGAGTTCTCCGGCGATTCTCTCCCAGAGACGAGGAAACACCTTCGGACGTTGAAGATTTTCGAAAGGCTTGACAAGCGTTCGCTTCGAATTTTCGAGATGCTTTCGGCAGGCTTCGCAACTTCCGATATGGGACAACAGCTCAACACGCCTGTCTTCGCTGAGCTCTCCGTCGAGGAAATCAGTAAGAACAAGATCCCGGCATTCTTCACACTTCATTTTTCCCCTCCCTGCTTCCAGGCCAAAAGCGCTTCACGTGCGCGTTTTAGGCGGGAACGGACGGTATTGAGATTGATCTGCAGGGTTTCGGCGATTTCCTGATACGACAGACCTTCGATGTTTCGCAGAACGATGCAGACACGTTGTTCGACAGGCAGTCGGCTCAGGAGTTCCTGAACCTCAACCTCGGACTGAATTATTTCGTCCGGCTGAGGCGGCGCCTGGGCGAGCAGTAGGCTCTGCTGAGCCAGAACCCGCTTCGCAGCTTCCCGCACGTTTGTGCGTCGGGCATTGAGCGCGGTGTTCACCGCGATTCGATAGATCCAGGTTTTCAACGAGGAAAGAAAACTGAATTGACTGAACTTCCGGAATAGGTTGACGAAAACCTCCTGTGTAATTTCTTCAGCGTCTTCCCGGACGTTTGAGATTCGAAACGCAACGCTGAAAACCAGCGCCACGAAGGCATTATAGACCTCAGCGAACGCCCGTGGATCGCCATGGCAGGCCCGTTGGATCGTCGGTTCATTAATTTCGGTCATATCATTTCATATTTTGACACCGGAATTTAAAAAATAGTTGCATGGAAACCACCTGAATGTCCATCAACATTTTCCAACCTTTTCCAATCATGCGTTCCGAATCCGTCCGCAGGATTTTCCCCTCAGCGTTTGCAAAGGAACTGCCGATGAGGAAGATGGGTTATTCCAGCACAAAGGGCGATAACCGTAGGCATGAGGCAGACAACCGCAAAGATACAGCAGCATCTATGGCCCATAATCGTATGGGTGATGGCCTTCGTCATCATTTTCCCGGCTTTCGCTCAAGGCCTGGACAACGTGGCGTTCCAGGATCTTCCAAAGGATCACTGGGCTTACAAGGACGTCAACTTCCTGATTCAACAGGGGTTCATGGAAGGTTACCCTGACGGCACATTCAAGGGCCGAAAGGTCACCACACGTTACGATGTCGCGCTGATCCTCGCCCGCATTCTCCGCAAAACAGAGGAAAAGAAGTCAATGTTGGACGAGTCCACCGATGCCGAACGGGCGGCGATCGGACGACTGACAAAGGAATTCAAAGACGAACTGGGCCTTCTGGGCGTGCGCGTCGACACCCTCGAACGGCGCCTCGGAGAGACTGAAGCCAAGGTCAAAGGCCTGGAGGACAACTTCCCTAAAGTCAACGTCTCCGGATTCTATCGGGGCCGGGGGCAATTCATCATCGATCCGTTCACCGTCCTGAAGAATGAAACCGGATATTCAGCCACCTTCACCGAGCCCGGCCTGCGAACCTTCTACCAGCAAATCTACCTTCGATTCACCGGAAAACCCCTTGGCGACAAAATTGAAACATTTTACGAACTGCTCGGCTACATGAGCGGAAAAACCTGGAACAAGCTAATCTACAACGATGTCGGAAAGAGCTACGGCGCCAATCCCTTCGATTCGATTGACGATTACGTGACCAAGGTTCAGAACGACCGGTACGTTCAGTCGAACAAATTGCATTTCATCAGCAATGCCAATTCGATGAAGGTCCGAGTGTTCGCGGGCGAAGCGATCACCGGAATCGATGACCCGATCAATGCTCTGACCGAAGATACGGGTGTGGTTGATCCATACGAGGGTGTAGAATTTTCAGGAACCGACCGCGGTCTGACGTACCAGGCCTCCATGTTGAAAAGCGATGTCAAGCTCGGAACCACCGACCTTCACGAAATGATGACCGGCCGGATGGTCTGGAAGCTTCCCGCCAAGTTCAGCCCTGACGCACTGACGGTCGGATCGACTTACGCCGAAAAAGTCAACGGATACAAGATCCGCGGCGATTCAAATACAGTCAGGGCCGCTGATCTCAACTATTCAACCGAGCGGGCCGGCAAGATCCAGGGAACGGCCGAGTTCCTCACAAGCACCGATTACCACACCGATACCAAAGATATGAAAGACCGGAATTTGGGCGATGAAGGCACCAAGTTCGACCTCAGCGTTCAGAACGGTGGATTCACCGGGACCGTCAAACATTACGATTTCGGAAAAGAGTTTCGCGCTCACATGGCTCCGGTCTGGGCTTACGACATCGGCGACGAGGACGGTGACAGCGATTACCCCTATGCTCCGATTTACAAGGACAACTACAAGCACAATGGATTCTGGGGAGAAAAGTTGACGCGCTTCTCAGCAAATTACGATTTCGGAAATACTCTTCTCTCGATTGCGAAAAACCTTTCGATGGAAGCCACGTGGCTGAGCAAAACCTGGGAAGTCGATCAATTCGCGCCGCAACCGACCGATGGCTACAGCGGACGAAAGTTTACCTACCAGGTTCTGTCGGATTTCACTGATAGCACGACTCTCAAGTGGGATTTCGAACAGAAGCTCGATGCTCTGCCTGACGAGTCCGGAACGATCAAGAACACCCTCGAACTGAATCTCAAACTCAACGACTCGGTCAGCACCAAAGGAAAGATCTTCACCCTGAACGACGCTGATGAAAAAGATGTTGTCAATGGCGAGACCTTTAAATACAACGAACGCGTCGGCTACTTCGAGGTTAACAGCAACATCAATCCGCGCGTGTTCGCCAAGGGAAGCGTGGAACATCAGGTCCACTGGGTGAACGCCCCCAAGGAGAACATCCGCATCGACTACATCGGGGAAACGACCTATAACTTCACCCCGACAACCTCGTTGACGGGCGGCGTCCAGCATGTCGATTTCGACAACCGTGCTGAGCCCGCGAAATCGAGCCTGGCGAACGCGCTTCTGGCCGAGTTGAAAAAGAACTTCACCCACAAGTTCCGGGGACGCGCTTTCTACACCAGAGGCGTGATCGACTTCAAGGACGGAATGACCGACACAGTCGACCGCGAGAATATCTACGGCGAGCTGATCTACGACATCAGCAAGGATGCCTCAGCTAAGCTGAAGTTCGGCTACGACTACCCCGACGACTGGCGCTGGGATGTCACGAGTCACGACAACGGCCGGGATTTGAAAGACATACATACGCAGAAGACTCTGATCTTCGAAGCGAAGACGAATTTTTAAGAAGACGCCGCCATGAACGCGCAGAAAACGCATCACCTCAAATTTTTAGGAAGAACCCGCTATGAATAAACGCTTGATCCTGCTGCTTGCCCTTTCGTTCACGCTGTTGGGCGCGGGCTGCGTCCAGGAAGAGCTTGTCATTCCAGTGGCGACCGTCACGGGAAAAATAGTCGTTCCACCAGCAAAGATCGCCCTGGGCGTCCATGTGACCGTAGCCGCCAATCCCACCATTAGCACCTACGTAAATGAGTCGGGTGATTTCAAGCTTGAGTTCCAGAAACCTGGACGGTATCTGCTTGTCTGCAGAGGCCGGAACTTCGATGTCGAATTCGTCTGGGTCGAAGCTCTCATCGAAGAAACGGTCAGCGTCGGAAGCGTGTTCCTGAACGAAAAGATCGTCGGGGAAGCCAAATGGATCGCGACCATCGTTGATTATCCGGACGCGACCGGGTTCAAGGTCAAGAGCCTGGACCCGAAGTGGGCAACCGATACCGTGGATATGTATGACGACGGAATGCATGGCGACAAGATCGCCAATGATGGGATCTTCACCACGAGGGTACAAAATCTCTACACCGGTTCGCAGCTCTACTCGATCGTATGGCTCAAGGGTAGTGCATTCGAAACCAACGAAGTCAAGGATCCGCACCAGGAGTTCGAGCGCAACACCAAATCCGAGATCATCGTTCTTTCTCCTTCGGCGAAGGTTGCGCGGGGAACGGTCACAAGTTCCCTGGTTGGCGTGAACTACGCAGAGGTCGTCCTTTCAACCAAGATGGGTTCCAGAAAGATCAATTTGGACAGCGACGGACATTACTCGCTGCCGATGGAAGGGAACGGAAAAGAATACCTCGTTTTCAGAAGCCCGACCTTCCATATCAGAGCGATTCCCGTCGATCTTACAACCATTCCCATCTACGATGTTCCGCCGGTTGCGCTTGCCGTGAAAGCCCCCGGGGAAGCCAAGTTCGTGCTGGTGAAGAGCGATTTCCAAGCCGTGGAAAACCCGACCCTGGTGGCCGATTTCACGAATTGGCAACCGCAACCTCTGTATGACGATGGAACGCATGGCGATGAACTTGCGGGAGACGGCGTCTACACACTGCTCAGGACGGGGGTTGCACCCGGCTACCACAAGTATGCCTTCAACATCACCACCATAAATCAGGTGCGAGACCCTTACGAGGAATCCGGCGATTCGAAATACTCAATCGTGCTGGTGAAATGATCATGAAATTGAATGAGTACATGCTAAAAACGCTATTGACATTGATTCTGGTGGCGCTGAGCACGCTTCCGCTGCATGCCCGCGACCCGATTAATTTTTTCAAGGAAGCCAACCCGCTGTTCGACATTTCCGATCCCCTCGGGGACGACAAAGGCCCGGGATACTATCAGTATCCGCTCGACAAGCGAATTCGCCGCGGAACTTTCGATTTGAAGCATTTCTCGGTTTATGAAGAGGACGGCATTGTCACCTTCGTCATACAGACCCGGGAATACATCATGACCGAATGGCCTGACACTCACAAGAGTGACGAACAGGGTTTCGTCGCCAATATGTTCGATATCTACGTCGACCTGGATGGAAAGCCGGGAACAGGCTACAAGAAAGCCCTTCCCGGGCGCGAACTGGATTTCGCTGACAATAAGGGCTGGGAAAAAGCGATCCTTCTGACGCCGCTGTCGCAATTCAGGGCTTACGACATCCTGAAGGGAAAGACCGACGAACTCGAGTTTCAAAACATTATCAGCGACATCGTTCTGCCGGACTACGTACTCATTCAGCGCGATAAGATCATCGTCAGAGTCAGCAAGGAACTTCTGGGAAACATCGGTCCGAACGCCGGGTATCAGTGTCTGGCGCTTGGATATTCGAAGGTGGTTTCCCCCAACCGGCTTCTGAATATGGATGTTCGCGCGTTCGCAACTCCGAACGATTTTGGCGGCGGTTGGGATACTTACGGCGATCCTCCGATCATGGACTTGCTGATGCCTGAAGGCATCGATCAATACGTGACTCTGCGGGAATATCGTTCCCAACCGTTTCGCGGAAACATCGAAAGGGCCAAGATTCCCTTCGTGTATTCCAATCAAAAGAGCGCTACCGATGTTCCGCAGGTTTTCCCGGGGGTTCGGGCGGAATCGTCTACAATCTCACTTTCTGCGATTCCTCGCGGAGAAGAGAGCGTAGAGCTTTACGACACGGAATCACCTCCGAAGATCTTCGCGCCGGCGCCACCGGCGGCCTTCAAGCGTGAAGAGCTCCGGAAAGCGGCATCCGCAGCCAAGTTGGCCTGGAAGCCTATCTCGGAACCTACTTCGAGGTTCGCCGCAACTCCTGCTAACAAGCCCATCGCGAAGCCGACAAAGAAGCCCATTGCAGTGCCGCCATCGAAGCTTGACGCAAGCTCCGGTGCAAGCTTCGACGGTTACCGGGGTAAAACATCGTCAACCCTTTCCAGGTCTGAAGAAAGCTCTGGCTCTGGCTCTGGCTCTAACTCTGGCTCTGGCTCTAACTCTGGCTCTGGCTC
>MNYA01000013.1 GCA_001872985.1 bacterium CG2_30_54_10
GGCCGCTCATTTCGCCCGCCAAAAGAGCGTGTTCTTCCTTCATCTTGTTTTTGATCAGCGAATGGCCGGTCTTCCACATGATCGGTTTTCCGCCGGCTTTCGCGATTTGATGGTACATCCGTGTGCTGCACTTGACCTCTCCGATGATCTTGGTTCCAGGGTGTCGGGTCAGAATGTCACGTGCGAGGATGATCATGATCTCGTCGCCCCAGAGTATTGTGCCGTTGTTGTCCACGATCCCGAGGCGGTCGGAGTCGCCGTCGAAGGCGAGACCCAGATCGGCTTTTTCAGATTTGACCCTTGAAACCAACATTTGAAGGTTCGCTGCAATCGTCGGGTCGGGGTGGTGGTTGGGAAATTCCCCGTCCGGCTCGCAAAACAGCTCAATGACTTTACAGCCGAGTTGGCGCAGGATCGGGACAATCACCGGGCCGGCGGTTCCATTGCCGGCATCGACAACAACTTTGAGTTCGGCTCCTGATTTCAGAATTGAAGAATGGCGCTCTATCTGCCATTTCTGGTAGGCCGGGTTCACATCGAAAGTATCAGACTCTCCGGACCCGGAAACGAAATCCTGGCGCTCGACGATCTTCCGAATTTCCTGGATCTGAGCGCCGAAAAGGGTGGTCTTTTTGAAGCAGAGCTTGAAGCCGTTGTATTCCTTTGGGTTGTGACTTCCGGTGATCATGACCCCCCCATCGACCGGAAGATTGAACAGGGAAAAATAAACCAGGGGCGTGGGGCAGATCCCAAGGTCGGTCACGTCGATTCCGCTTGATTTGAGGCCTTTGAAAAGAGCCTCGCGCAAGCCGGGACTGCTGAGCCGCACATCCCGGCCGATTGAAATCCTGGGTTTGGCTTTTCCGGTCTCACGGTGTACATACGCCGCGAAGGCTTTTCCGATCTTCTCAACCAACTCGGTCGGGAAATCCCGGTCAACTATACCGCGAAGATCGTATTCTTTGAAAATATTGACATTCATTTGATGATTTTCACTCCTATACCCGGTGGTAGACATCCTCGAACCGCTCGATGTCGTCTTCCCCGACGTATTCGCCTACCTGAACCTCGATGATCTCCAAGGAAACCTTGCCGGGGTTTTCCAGGCGATGCCTCGTGGTCTTCGGAATAAACACGCTTTCGTTCTCATGGAAGAAATGCTCTTCCTCTCCTACGACCACGCGGCCGGCGCCCTTGACTACGACCCAGTGCTCGCTTCGGTGGAAATGCATCTGAAGACTGAGCTTTTCACCGGGGTTGACGACAATTCGTTTCAACTTGTAGCGGGGTCCGACCTCCAGGAGGGTAAAACTTCCCCAAGGGCGGTGAACGGTGGGGTGAAGTTGCGTCAGTTCCTCGAATTCAGGATTCAACTTGAGAAGCTGGACGACCTCCTTGACCTTCTGGCTTTCATCTCGTCGGGCAACCAGGAGGGCATCGGCGGTTTCAACGATCATCACGCCCTTCATGCCTATGGTTGCGACCAACCGATCGTGGCCGATGATCATGCTGTCCGTGGTATCTATGTCGAGCACCTTTCCCAGCTTGACGTTTTTGTTTTCATCCTTCGGAAGATTGTCGAAAACGCTATCCCAAGAACCGACATCGGACCAGGTTATGTCGAGTGGAATGACCGCAACTCGGCTTGACTTCTCGAGTACGGCGTAATCGATCGAGATGTTGGGCTGGGACTTGAAGTTGGCCAGCATCCACTCGAAGGTTCCGTTCAGGCTTTCGGCGATGCCGGAGGCGCTTTTGGAAAATTCTTCCTTGATGGTCGCGATCGTGAAAGCGAACATTCCGGAGTTATAGAGGTAGTCACCGGAAGCCAAGTAGCCCTGGGCGCGTTCCAGATCTGGTTTTTCAACGAACTGATCGACCTTATACGCTCCGGCGGCGCCGCTCAACTTTTTTCCCTTTTTGATATAGCCGAATCCGGTCTCCGGCCTGCTTGGGACAATGCCAAAGGTGATGATCTGCCCCTGTTTTGCAACGCCCTCGGCCTTCCGGACGAACTCGGCAAAAGCATCTTCGGGGGCAATCAGATGGTCTGAAGGGCAGATAAAGAGAACTTCGTTCGGATCGCAACCCAGCTTTTCTTCGGCGAACTTCACCGCGAGAGCGATCGCAGGCGCAGTGTTCCGCCCGATGGGCTCCAGGATGACGTTCTTTTCCATGCCGGGGCGGATCTCCTTCAGTTGATCCTGGACATGGAACTGATATTCTTTGTTGGTTACCAGGACGATCTCCTCTTCCTTGCAAAACTTCAGACATCGCAAAACGGTCTTCTGCAAGAACGAATGCTTGTCCCCTATTTTCATGAACTGCTTAGGGAAAGACTGCCTCGAAAGAGGCCAGAGTCGGGTTCCTCCGCCGCCTGCCAGGATTATTGCTTTCATCGATTAGTGTTCCTCCGAAATTCACATTGCGGTTTGTCTAAAACCGCAAAAAATTGAACTCGACTATTGGGAAATAAACTGGTTGAAGATGGAAAGAACGTGCCGGGTCATTTCTTCAGTGGTACCAGGGTAGACTCCGACGAAGAAAGTGTTTTCGGTGATCAGGTCTGTGTTTTGCAAGGCGCCGGATGTACGATGGGCGATGTCGGAATAGGCGGGGTGGCGAAGGAGGTTTCCGCAGAAAAGATTGCGGGTCTCGATCCTGGCTGTTTCGAGGGCTTTTACAAGATCGGAACGGGAAAATGGAGCTTCCGGACGAACGGTTATCACATAGCCGAACCAGGACGGATCAGCGCCGGCGGGGGAGGTGTGAAGAATCAAATGTTGCTCGTGCTTCTTCAACCCAGCGGAAAGAGCCGCATGGTTTCGTTTTCTGGCTGCAATGAAATCAGGGAGCTTCTTTAACTGAGCCACTCCGATCGCCGCCTGCATGTCGGTCGCCTTGAGGTTATAACCGATGTGGCTGTAGACGTACTTGTGGTCGTAACCGGTCGGAAGAGTTCCAAACTTTCGGATGAAGCGCTTCCCGCAGGTGTTGTTCGCGCCGCCGGAACAATAACAGTCCCGCCCCCAGTCGCGGAAGCTTCGCGCGATTTTGGCCAGCTCCTCATCGCGGGTGACCACTGCGCCGCCTTCGCCCATCGTGATGTGGTGGGCGGGATAAAAGCTGAAGCTGCTTAGATCGCCGAAGGTGGAGGTAAGCTTCCCTTCGTATCGGCTCCCGAGGGCATCGCAGTTGTCCTCGATCAGCCAGAGACGGTGCTTGTCGCAGAACTCCCGAACCTCGCGGACCGGGAAAGGAACCCCCATCGTGTGGGCGATCATGACCGCCTTAGTCTTTGAGCTGAGACCAGCTTCGATCTTTTCCATCGTTGGAACGTAAGTTCCGAGTTCAACATCGACGAAAACCGGAATACATCTGCTCTGGACGATCGGGTTGACTGTGGTCGGAAACCCGGCGGCTACCGTGATCACCTCATCGCCGGGGCGAATCTGCCGGTCTTTAAGCTTTGGAGAAGTGAGCGTTGAAAAGGCCACCAGGTTTGCTGATGACCCCGAATTGACCAAAAGGACGTTATCCAGGCCGAGGAATGCAGCGAATTTGGCTTCGAACTCCTCGGAAAATCGACCGGCGGTCAGCCAGAAATCGAGCGAGGCATCAACCAGATGAATGAGCTCATCCTCATCGAAAACCCGCCCAGCATACCTCACCGGATCTACACCGGCTCGAAAACCCGGCTGGGGAGCGGCACGATGAAACTCGCCAACCAGCTCCAGAATCTTCTTCCGAATTACGTTCCTGTCTGTCATTATAGCTCCTGCGCTCAACTTCCTGCGGCCCATGGAATTCCCAGATTTTTGGCTCGTGAATGATAAGCCGCAATTTGGGAAAGGGTCAACTCTCGGATGAAGCCAACCTCGGTTCTTAGGTTCGCCTCTCGATACCAACAGACCGTCTTGGCAATAGCGGTTTGAAAATCCCAGGCAGGTTTCCAGCCAAGAAGCGCATCGGCCTTATCAATTGAAAGCTGTAGAAGCTTGGCTTCATGAACGGCGTTTGGGTCTGACTTGTCTTCCCACTTCCCGGGCCAGTGTTTCAGCGCTTCTTGAACGACCTCCGCGACCGTGCGATTGGCCTCGCGGAGCGGGCCGAAATTGAATGCCAATGCCGATGCCGATGCTGAGGCTGAGGCTGAGGCGAAGGCTGATGTTAATGCTGATGCTGATGTTGATGTTGATGCTGATGTCGATGCTGATGTTGATGCTGATGTTGATGCCAAAACTTCAGGCATTGCGATTGCCTTGGAATGGCCGGCGAGAAAGGCGCCAAGCCGGAGATAACCGCTTAGAGGTTCGAGAACGTGCTGCCATGGTCTGGTCGCGGTCTTGTTGCGCACAAGGATGACTTTCTGATCTTGAAGGGCTCTTATGCAATCCGGAAGAATTCTGTCCTTGGCCCAATCCCCGCCACCGATTACATTTCCAGCCCTGGCACTCGCGATACGTACCGGATGATTCTGGAAAAATGACCGCCTGAAAGCGGCAATTGCAATCTCCGCGGCCGCCTTGCTCGAACTATAGGGATCGAAACCGCCCAACGGATCGTTTTCCCTGTATCCGTAGAGCCATTCATGATTTTCATAACATTTGTCGGTAGTGATGAAAACTGCTGAGCAAGGCCGTGTCAGAGATCTGAGGGCATCGAGAAGGTTGATCGTCCCCATGACGTTGGTCGCGTAGGTGGCGACCGGTTCCTCGTAAGAGAGTCGAACGAGTGGCTGGGCAGCGAGGTGGAGTACGAAATCCGGATCGGCAGCTCTTACCGCCTCAGACAAAGCCTTCGCGTCACGGACATCACCGATATGGTGTTGGATTAGTTCGTCGAGTCTCAGAGCCTCGAAAAGCGATGGAATTGTGGGGGGAGCGAGCGAATAACCGACCACCTTCGCTCCAAGGTGATGGAGCCAGAAAGCCAGCCAAGCGCCTTTGAAGCCAGTGTGGCCGGTCACGAAAACTGTCTTTCCTGAATAAATTTCGAGGAACGCTTTTTTCATTGGGTTCACCAGACTTTCAATTGGTTTTTTCCGTTGAATCAGAGCTCACAAGGCTGTTTTCCCCGGGGAGGGCACTTATAGTACGCCAAAAACCGCCATTGTTGAACTCCCGAAGTTGATTTCCAGCGAAAAAGATACCTCTTTTTGTATCAAGTCAAAAAGAGGGGGCACGCGCCCCCTCTCTGCACGCGAAGTGAATTCGCGTGCCTCACTCCCCGCGGTCGGGCGCTTTGCGCCCTCCGGTCTGCTTTCATTCTTCCCCCGAATTATTGAGGTGATACAACCTTTCAACCTTGGTCCCCTTTTTTCCGCGACCTCCGCTGAGAAATCAGAGACAGCAGAAGTAGTGTCGAGGCGCCGATAAGCTATTTCGCGCGGATCTACAATTTCCAGGGCTCTTTGATGTTGATATGTGAGAAAACCGGCCGGCGGGAAAGGTATTCATTGCGATTTGACTTCCAGGCTTCGAGTTCGCGTTGGATCTGATCTCCGGCTTTCAGACCGGCTTCGGGACGGTCGAGGACATCCCAGAGGATCGGAAGGATCCGGTGGCGGTGCAATTCCATCGGATCCGCGTTTCGCGAAGATTCGCGCTTATCCATGGATGCCGCAGCTTGTACGCGGCTGATGAAACCTGTCATGATCTCCCTGGCGATTGCCGCCTTTTCACCAATGGGCAAAACTTTCCAGGATTCCCAGATCAGAGTTTCCGGTTCGATCCAATCGCTCTTCACCCGCCCGTCGCTTGCCTCAAGATTCGCCTTTCTGGCCTCGCGGCGCAGTTCGTCGAGACGTTTTTCCGCGCCGTTTCGGCGCAATGTGGATATGGCGTCACCGTTAATCTGGTCTTGCAGGATCGACTCAACGATCTTCACGTGCGGGTTTGCTTGGAGCCACTGCGCGAAATGAACATCGAGAAGAAGAGCCTCCGTGAAGTCGCGAGCGCTTGTTTTGCCCATCTGGGCGCGGTCTTCCCAGCTTGCCTCGTCGTAAAGCATCGAAAGATCGAGAGGGGCGTCGAACTCGGGGACCCGCACGCGATTGAGAACCTGGCCGCTCTTCACATGGCACTCGCCGGCAATCTGCAACCGGTTCAGGTTGATCTCGCTGTAACGCATGATCTGGTCGGGCCTGTACCCCGTTTCTTTGGGGTGAGCGCTCTGCCAATAGCCCGGATGGATGTTCTGTCCCTGGAGACGCATTGCCCGGCCGAAGGCGAAATTGGTCTGGAAGAGCTGCCGTGCGGTCCCGATCGGGCCCAGCTTTGAATCCATGAGGTCGGAGCGGTCGGCGGGAGCGGGACCCCAGCCGTGATCGAAGATTGCGTTCGAAGCTCGGGGTTCGCCTAATGCGCCGGGGTGGAATCTTCCGGCCCAATATGCGTCGATGACCGTTTTCACCGCCTGGAATCGATCGCGGGTGGCTCGGAACTGTCTGTCATCAGGGTTTGGCCAGTCGAAAATGAATGTTGAAAGCTCGGGATGATTCAGTCGGGTCGCGAAATCGTCGGCAAGCAGGCTTCCACCCAACCAGGCTTTTGCCGAGATTGAGAACTGCCCGCCGCCGTGGGCGAGAGAAGGTTTGAGACCGGCTTTGATGGGAACTTCCCAAAAGAAATCCTGCAGGAAGCGCACGAAATCTTCATCGTAGAACCACGCCATCGGAACCGGCTTGATGCTGTATTCGAAGGTCTCCGGGTCGATCCCGAACCGGACCTTGAAGTCGGCGAATTTTCCGTCGGCCCATTTGAACTCGAGACACTGACGGCGGACTCCCCATCGGTCGAGGTCCGCCTCGTGCTTCACCTTGGCGAACATGCAATACGAATGCTTTTCCTTGAGCTTTTTTTCATATTTCTCGACGATCTCGGAAGCAACCCGGCGTTCCATGTCGAGCATGTACTTGTCCTCAAAATACTTGTCCTCGCCGCCTTCCTTCGCGGAGAATTCACCCCAAAGCTTGATCGATTTTTCGCTCTGGAAAGTCGGTTCCATTCCGACCCAGGCATTTTTCCAATCGGTTTCCGTAGGCTCGCGAAAACGGCCCAGAACCTCGGTCATCGGGTGGTTGGGTAGTGTCACTATTTTTCTTGTGGTTGTCCTTGTCGCCCATTTTCATCCTCCTCAAATCTAAATCGCTCCACTATGGTATAACGCATGTTGATTTTCTCGGCAAGGACTGCGAAAATTGCTTCAACGCCATCATTTTCTGCTATGTTGAGCTCAACATTACAGGAAATCTGAATTCCCTCGTACAAGTGCCTGGTGAAAACCCAATTGCCATCAGAATTCCCCAAATCCAATCAAAGTTTCCTGTAGCAGTCGGTCCTCGCTGTTGATGTCGGTGATCGTTGTGTGAAATCTTCTTTCCCAGCGCTGCTCCACGGCCAATCTACGGGATTCTTTACCAGGCCCGCCGCGACGGGGTTACTTTCGATATACATTTTCGTCGCGTCGAAATGCCGTTCATCGCGAATAAACCGATCCCAATAGTCGCGTTGCCAAAATGCCTGGCTTCCCCTCTGGGATCGCCGCCCCCCCAGCGCG
>MNYA01000364.1 GCA_001872985.1 bacterium CG2_30_54_10
GAAGTGAATTCGCGAGGCTCATCCCCCGCGGTCGGGCGCTTTGCGCCCTCCGGTCTGCCTTCACTCTTCCCCCGACTTATTGAGATGATACCGCAAATCATCTAAAAGCGTTACTCGACATTAACAAAACCGACTAAACCCGAGACCGGAAATTTGGTTCCCCTATTTCGCGGAGCGCGGGATTGGGGTATATTGATGCGATTACAATCAAGAATGGGGGGAAGAACATGTTTTGTTCCAGGTGCGGGCACGAACTGCCCTCGAAGATAAACGCCTGCCCTGTCTGCGATACGCCAAAAAAACGTAAACAGCGTTCTCGCCAACGCCTCCTCCTCGGGTTGGTCATTTTCCTCGCGGGAGCAATGGTCGGAAGCTTGCTCGACAGCTTTCTTTTCAAGGGAAAGGCTTGGAAATACACTTTCCTTGGAGGGCTTGGTGCCACGAGCACTTCCCAGGAATCCGAAGTGTCAAATCCGACAGGGACGACTCCTCAGGCATCGACGTCGTCTCAGATCCCGGAGACTGAGCCGGTTGGTTCGGGTTTCGGTGCCGGCGTGGTTCCTGACGGGGCTTCTCATCGCTCTCCCAAGCCGGATGAGCCGGCTTCCGTGAACCCTGCGAGCTCAACCTACCCGGCAAGCCCGGCGATTGACTTTGCTGTAGATCTGCCGGCGCCGGTTCGGCAGGCTTCCGATGCCCCGATCATCGGGATCATTGCTTCTCAGCCGGCTTCCGGCGGGGAAGAACTTATTTCAGTTGTTTCAGCAAAAATTCCCGATTGCAGGCTGTCCTTCGAAAAGGCGGATTCCCTTGAGGAAAGCCCCGATGTGAGCTACCACGGAAGCTTTTCTCCCGATGGAAAGACCCTTGTCTTTTCCTCAAACCGATCGATTGACGGGAAACCGGGCTTGTTCCAATGTTATTTCAAAAATTCGGCCCCTGGCGCAAATTCAGTCCGCGCATTCCCCTGGAATGGAAACGTTTGGACGCCCGAATTGTCCGCCGATGGCAAGAAAGTCGTGTTCTCGAGCGATAGCAGTAAACCAGAGCATATTTTCCTGCTGGACCGTGAAAGCAAGCAGGGACAGGCGATTACAAACGGTCCGTCAAAAAATATGATGCCCGCAATTTCCCCTGACGGAAAGTTTATTGCCTTCGTCTCCAATAGACGTGGTTCGAACGACATCTGGATAATCGGGACCGATTCCAAAAATCTCATTCAGATCACCTTCGGTCCAGAGGACGACCGCGAGCCGCGTTGGTGGCCGGATGGCAAATCCCTGGTCTTCACCAGAATCAAGGAAAAGTTCAAATACTCGCTGATAGAGCGCGTTTCTCTTGACCCGCTAAGCTCGCCGCAACCTCTGTTCAAGGAATCGTCCCGGCAGTGGCTGGCGGATCCTTCCCCTGATGGCCGTTTCCTGGCCTTCGTGAGATCCAAGGATACCGATGGAAGCGGGAATGCGATATTTGTGAGGCGTCTTGATTCGGGGGCTGAGTTCACGATAGATCCATTCAAGGGCGGGGAATGCTACCGCCCGATCTGGACTCGCGATTGTACGGGAATTGTTTTCCACGCTGACCGCCAGAATAGAAAGAGCCTTTTTCTGGCGAAGCTGAAACGGGCTCCGATCGAGTGATGTACGAATGGAATTCGTTTTCGGGCTGACCTTCCTTCCGATGGCTCTTTTTGGAGTTGCCTTTCGGAAATGCTGGCTCGATGAGCCTTTGAAGAATGCAGCCTTGGGCGGCGTGGCTGCGGGGGCCGCAGCCTCTCTTGTCTTGAAATTTGCGATCTACCCTGGATTACAGATGTTGTTGGGGGTCGATCTGCGGACGGCAATTGCCGAAACGCAGCAATTATGGGAAAAGGCCATAATCTGCATTTTCATGGTCGGAGGCGTCGAGGAGAGCGCGAAGCTTTGCGGGACCCTCGTGGTTCTGCTTGCTCTCGGGGGGCTGAGCCGGCCTCCGGCAGCCTTTCTCGCGAGCCTCGGGGTGGCACTCGGCTTCTCGGCGCTTGAAAATCTCGATTATTTCTCACTTTATGGGCTTGACATACTGGTCTTGCGGGCAATGGTAAGCACCACGGGCCATCTGGTTTTCACCGGTCTCGTTGGGGCAGCGGTCGGGGTTTCTCTCCACCTCAGCCGGAAAAAAGGGCTGACCGGATATCTTTTAATTCTAGGCGGACTCGCTACCGGAGCCGTTTTACATGGACTGTTCAACCTGGTTGCATTCGAATCGACGACCGAAGTTTCGCTTCCGATTCTTGGATGTGGCCTTCTCCTTGGAATGGTGCTACTCTACGAGGCCTGGATGTTTCTTCTCCGCCTCGATCGGGCCACGGGCGATTTCCCCTGGCAGTGTCTCGATTGTGGGCTGATCAACGGCAACTCGGGTCGGTTCTGCCGAGGATGCGGAACCCGCCGTGTGCAATTCGGTAAAGGATTAGAAAATTGGCAATAGGGATCAGGTAAAAAATGACCAGAAGCTCTTCGGCGACTTGGCGATCGCTCATTTCAAATGAGCGTCGATTTTACACGAGGTGCCTGAAATGGAAAAAGATCTTACCCGGAAAAAACCGCTGATTCAATTGTCTGGCCAGGAACCGCCGAAGCTTCTTGCCGTCGGAATCCAGACCTCTGAAGTTTCCGATGACCAGATGGATGCCTCCATCGTAGAACTCGCCGAGCTTGTCAAGACCGCCGGAGGCCGGATCGTCGGGAACCTGGTTCAGAAGCGGAACAAATTGGAACGTAACTCCTACCTCGGAAAAGGGAAAATGACCGAGGCTGCTGAAATGGCTGCAAGACTCGAAGCCGTGCAGATTATTGCCGACAATGAGTTGAGCGGCCTGCAAATTCGCCGCATGGAGGAAGGGATCAACGTGCCGGTGATCGACCGGACTCGCGTTATCCTTGAGATCTTCGCCCAACATGCGACCACCCGTGAAGGGAAGCTCCAGGTCGAGCTCGCCAATCTCCATTATGCCCTGGTCCGGTTGACGGGCGCCTACGAGGGGTTGTCCCGCCAGCGCGGCGGAATCGGAGCCAAAGGCCCTGGAGAAATGAAGATCGAAACGGATCGCCGCGTTCTGAAGTTCCGTATTCAAAAGCTCGATGAGGAGCTGAAAAAAATGGTACAGAACCGCGAGGTGCAACGGCAAAAGCGATCGGAGCGGTATGCCCCGCTGTTCTCGCTGGTCGGCTACACAAACGCGGGGAAATCCACTCTTCTTAACGCCCTCAGCGGAAGCGAGATCGCAACCTTCGACGGCTTGTTCACCACGCTGGATCCGACCGCACGCAAAGTCCTGCTCCCGGGCGGCCGTTCGGCGATCGTATCCGATACGGTTGGGTTCATCAGAAAACTTCCTCATGGCTTGGTCAAGGCCTTCCGCGCCACCCTGGAAAATGTCCTCCAATCCCAGGTCATCGTGCTTGTCAGTGATGTTTCCAGCCTTGATGCCCGCGATCGCATTACCGCCGTCGAGGAGGTTCTCCGCCAAATCGGAGTATTGGAGCACGAAAAAGTGATGGTATTCAATAAAATCGATCTTGTTCCAGACTGTGAGTTCGAGGCACTGAAAGCTTCATACCCTGATTCAATATTCATTTCCGCACGCACTGGAGCTAATCTCCCCGCCCTGATCGAACGGATGGACTCGATTATCTCCCGTGATTTCACCAAGGTAGAGCTGGCCCTGCCGGTCGGAAGCCCTCTGGTTCATGAGATCCTTGCGATGAGTCAACCATCAAACCAAACCTGGGAAGGGGATCTGGTCAAAATGAAGGTCGAGCTGCCGAAAAAGTTCCTACCTCAGGTTGAACCCTTCCTGGTGTCGGCTCAATAAATTAACGTAACTTGTAACTTCTCAAAAATGGGGGGCGCGTGCCCCCTCTTTTTGAGAAGCTACAAATTAACTTCTACTAGAAAATCAACCGAGAGTGCGATAGTATGTCTCCCAACGGTTCGCTCTTAAATCGTTGGTGACGTGATTGGAAAGTTGTCCTGTTTTATTTTGAGACCTCTGAGCTCTCTGAACTCTCCGAGATCTCTGCGGGCTCCCCATTCTTTGGTTCCTTTGGAAATTTAGGTTTTGGGCATTGTCTCGTAATGTTTGCAGAAAAGGGTATTGAAATGGAAAAACGTGGTTGGAATCGGTCTCCCTTGATGTTTCTCATCGTGCTTCTGGTCGGCGCTTTTCCCGGGTTGGTCTGGGCTCAGACCGATACATGGGACGCCTTCGAGATCAATGCGCAGTACCGTGGCGGAATGAAAAAGGGATTTTCGGCGCTAGGTTGCGCGGTTGCCAGATTCGCTGACCTTGGCAACGGCAAACGTGAAGTGGACATGCATGCATGCGTTCGAGATCCTGAAAAGAAAAAAACATATTATTCATTCAGGGCGGGCATGGTTTATACCTCGGCGAGCGGTGTGGTAAAAACAGTATCAGAAAGTTACTCCTGGTTCGATGGATTTGAAAAAGACCACCAGTCGCAGGTCAAAGATATGATGCTGCTACTGGCCACCATCAAGGATGGCTCGATTCTCAAGGGAAACTCGGGAAAAGCCATTATCAACAACAACCCAATTGACCTCAGGGGTCAGATGAAACGCGGCGGTCGCGCCATGGAGCTCGATGTTGGTCGCAAGGGAAAACCGCCCCTTGAGGGAAAATTTTTTCTTGATGCCGGCACCGGATCGGTCTGGAATGTGAACAAGTTCCGAATGAAGCGCGGGAAGATCTCTATTTCTTTCGTAGGTTTTCCACTGGCGCAGATCCAGCAAAAATACCAGTCTAAAACCCCCTACAGCCGGGTGGTTTTCGGAAAGTGACCTCTTGAATCGGTCTGCTGATGGTGCCTGACCGGACAATTATTGTATCATCTCAATTAGCTCTGCTGTCAAATCCGTGGCATTTGGATCTGTTCGCATTCGGCGGATTTTGTTTTCCGGTGCCCTTTTCTGGGGGGCTTTCCTGCTTTTCTCCGTTCAACCGCTTGCAGGAAAAAGGCTTTTGCCGGTTCTGGGCGGGTCCGTCGGGGTCTGGACCGCCTGCATGCTGTTTTTCCAGGTCGTACTTCTGTGCGGCTATCTTTTGGCGCATGCCGGCATCGTTTTTCTTGGCAGGAACCATCAGCCAATCGCGCAGATTCTGCTCCTGCTTTTAGGACTTTTTGCGGCGCCTGAATCTCTCGGCTCCAGGCATCCTGAATTGACCCAGGAAGCTCCTGCCGTCTGGATTTTTTTCGAGCTGTTCCGAACCCTGGGGTTTCCCCTGGTGGTACTTTCTGCCGGGGCTCCAGTCCTTCAGGCCTGGTATTCCTGGGACCCGGTTACCGGCCATGAGGACCCGTATCCGCTCTATTCCGCCAGCAACCTGGGATGCTTGGCAGCCTTGATCGCGTATCCGCTTCTGATCGAACCTAATATCCCTCTTTCCACGCAGATGTTATGGTGGAACCGCGGTTATCTGCTTCTCATATTTCTCTACATTGTATGCATGATGGTCATAAGGTCCCCGGAATTTGCAAAAGCCAGGTGGCCGCTCTCAGTCAATTGGCATTTTCTCCAAAAAAAGTGGAGCGGGCCATCTCTCCGGGCAAAGGCCGATTCCTCACCTACGTTTGGAATGACAAACAATTCTGCCATTTCGACTGAAGGGAAAAATCTCCTCGGCCAGGAACCGGCTAGGCCCCCCGAATTATTGAGTGGATTTGTCAATTGGTACCTTCCGATCGAATGGGTGGTTCTGGCATTTTTTCCCGTGAGCCTGATGCTCGGGGTTACATCCACGATAACCATGGATCTTGCCCCGCTGCCACTGCTTTGGGTACTTCCTTTGGCGGTCTATCTTCTCACTTACATATTGGCGTTTTCCGGGCCGCCGGCCTGGCGCGATTCGCGTTGGATGGCTCCTTTGGCCGTTGCGGTCATTGGATTGTATCTGCCGATCAATGTTTTCTTCGTGATGTATCCGGTATGGTATCTTCTTCTTTACGGCCTTTCCCTGATATTCGTGGTGGGTTTCGCCTTTCACTCGGAACTGTTTAAATCGCGGCCTGGAAAGGAATGGCTGACCGGTTTCTACCTTTGCACCGCCTTGGGAGGCTGCTTGGCGGGTGTTTTCAACGGTTTGGTTGCGCCTCTTTTCTTTTCCGGTCTTCAAGAAATGCCGCTTACAGTCGCTTTTGGGTCTTTGATTTTCTCCGGATTCAGGCCCCGAATGTCTTGGAGCACCGGCGGAGTCGCTGGAGCGGTTCTCCTTTGGTTGGCGGCGATCTGCTTGCTGGCTGGCTTTCGTGGCTTCGATTTTCAGGACAGGGAAGTTTTCAAGTTGTTGTTCCTGGCCGGTGGACTTCTCGTGGTTGCTCTGGGGAGCTCATTCCCGAGGATTTTCGGGGGACTGTTTTGTGCGATGTTATGGTTTGGCAACTGGTACAATCTTTCTCCGCCGAACATTCTCGCGGAAGCCAGGAGTTTTTATGGAGTCTATCGTGTAAGGGCGAACTGGACGGGCACCCACCATTTTCTTATGCACGGCCATATTCATCATGGCGGGCAGAAGTGGGTTCCGGTTTCCCAGAGGAAGCGGCCTTTCTATTATTACATCCGGGAAGGGCCGGTTGGCGGCATTTTCCGCGAAATCCAACGGCGTCACGGAACCCGAATTGGGGTGGTAGGGCTCGGAGTAGGAACCTTGGCTGGTTTCCTCAGACCCTGGCAGGAGATCACCTTTTTCGAGATCGACCCGCTGATCGCATCTTTGGCTCAGAACAAGGCGCTTTTCACCTTTCTGGGCGATTGCGTGGGGAGCTACTCACTGGTGATCGGCGATGCCCGGATCTCGCTGAAATACAAACAGCCCGGCAAGTTCGATCTGCTGGTTCTTGACGCCTATTCGTCAGACTCGATACCGATCCATCTTCTTACAAAAGAAGCTTTAGCCCTGTATCTTCAGCATCTTTCCCCCGGCGGAATTCTGGCATTTCACATTTCCCACCGTTATCTCGACCTCGAACCCGTCGTCGGAAATCTTGTACGGGATGCCGGGTGCGTGGGTTACAGTATGGTTTTCCTACCCAACGGTGCGGGTCTCAGGCTGCGGTACGATGATGAGGATCTTCCTTACGTGTTCAGCTCCCATTGGGTGGTCATCGCCAGAACACAGGCCGACCTCAGCCGCCTTGTGGAAGACGGTCGCTGGAAGCCGATTAAAGATGACCCCGCACGCTCAGTTTGGTCCGACGATGCGACGAATGTCCTCGCCTGTTATACCTGGGAATGAAAAGGCATTGGAGCCCAGGCAAACGGGCGCATTCCAAAAAAGAGGTAGCCGGTCGAGAGAACAGCAGTGGCAGCGCATCAACGAAGAAGGTGTGTCATTGCGAGGAGCGCAAGCGACGAAGCAATCTCGATCGAAAAGATTGCTTCGCTTCGCTCGCAATGACACGTTCTCATCTTTGG
>MNYA01000323.1 GCA_001872985.1 bacterium CG2_30_54_10
AAACCGTATTACATATATTGAGGTTCGGCGAACAATACGCCGCCGGCAAAAAACTTCCTGAAGATTTCCAGGATGAGAAGGAGTTGCTCATGGCCATGGAAGAAATGAAAAGGGTCAACGCCGACGAACGGCTGCGGGCCATCCTCGAACAGCGCGAGAAGGAAGAACACATCCGCGTCACCGCCCTCCACGAAGCCGAGCGTCGCGGCATCGAGAAGGGCATTGAGAAGGGCATTGAGAAAGGCCGCAAGGAAGGCTTCGAGAAAGGCCGCAAGGAAGGCTTCGAGGAAGGTCTCAAAAAGGGCGTCGCGAAGGGCCGCAAGGAGGTTCGTGGAAAATAGTAAACGGCGATTATCCGGAATTTGCTGGCGAAGGGCTTCTTCCCTGCCCTGAGCACTAAATCAACCGGCCTGTCCTGAGCCACGTCGAGGGGCTTGCCATCCTCAGCGTGCCGATGATCGGGGGCCGGTTCTCCACGACGGCGGCATTGCGAAGCTCGGAAAGATAGCTGAGAACGGCTTCCTCGCGCACCATTTCCGGGCGGACGATGAAAATCTTCTTGTTGCGGGTTGCGGTGAGACCTTCTTCGGCGGTCAGAAGCTCTTCATAACTTTTCCGGCTCAGGCGAACGCCGGAATACTCGATCTTGATATCCTGACCTTCTTCGAGGCCCGCCTGCCTGATAAGATCGGAAGCCAAGTCGGCGATTCGAACCTGCTCGCCCATGTTGAGCAGAAACACCTCGTCGCCCCTCCCGTATGACCCGGCCTGGATATCCAGCTTGCTGGCCTCGGGAATTGTCATGAAGAAACGAATCATGTTGGGGCGGGCGATCATGGTCGGGCCGCCCGCCTTGATCTGCTGCTTGAACAGCGGGATCACGTTGCCGCGGCTGCCGAGGACGTTGCCGAACCGCACGGCGAAACGCAGGGCCGCGGCAAACTTGGCTCGGCTCACGCCAGCAATATCACGCATTTTTGTAAATCTTTCCCAACTCATCGACTGTCTTAGCGGTTTCAGCAGGCTAAACACTTACCATCGATTATATTCGATGGGCAATCCGAATGGTGGTCTGGCCTGATTGGGAAACTTTGGTGAGCAACTTCCTTGAGCGAGGGCCTAAACTCCGCATCGACACTGGTTAACTTGATAGATCCTGACAGAAATGCCTCAGGAACCCGTACCAGACCGTATAGTGAGAATTGCTGAATTTTGAGAAGTTACCTTGACACCATCCCTGGGAGATGGCTATACTTCCCCTTATATTTTCGGGTAGAATCGGGGGCGTTAATGAGTGTCAATTTCGAACAACGAATTGCGTTGAATCCGGCGCTGATAGTCGGCCTGGGCGGCACCGGTAAAAAGGTTCTGATCAATTTCAAGGAAGCCTTCCTGAACAGCCCCTCGATCAAAAAAGCGTTTTCCCAGGCTGGCCAGAAGCCCGCCCTTCCTGATTTCATCGATCTGTTTTGCATTGATACCGATCTTTTCGATGCCCGCGAGCATGAAAAGACCGAGGGCGCACGGCTCCGTGAAGAAGAATACCACCAGATCAATATCCAGAACGCCAATCAGATAACCGGTAATCTCGACACGGAAACCTACTCTTACCTGAACCAGTGGTTTCCCGTGAAACTCAAAAACCATATCGGTCAAATCAGCCAGGGTGCCCATCAGTTCAGGTTCACCGGGCGTTTCGGGCTGTTCGTCGATCTGCAGAAAATCTACCAGCAGCTCAAATCCAAAATCAGCAAGATAATGGCCCGGAAAAACGTCAACCAGGATGATCTGATCGTTCCAATCACCAATAAGCAAGGGCAGATCCTTACCCCCGAATTCTACGTCATCGGCTCCTTGTGCGGCGGCTCGGGGGCCGGGATGTTCCTCGACATCGCTTACCTTCTGAAGATGGCCTATTACCAGCTATCCGGCGGAAAAGGGAAGCCCGCGATGGCCGGAATTCAACTGACCCCCGAGGCGTTCAGCCAGATCGCGATCGATCCGAACGTCAATGCCACGGGGCGCCTTGAAGCCAACGGTTATGCTTCCCTTGTCGAGCTTTTTTATTTCATGTCGAAAGAAAAGTTTTCCCCCAGCAAGACCGCGAAAGACATCCTCAACCAGGATCGTCGGAACAAGTTCATGGTCAACTTCGGCCCTCTCGGCAAAAGCCATGACAGCACAACATTCGGAAGCATTTGCGAAGAGGCGCCTTTCGATCAGGTCTACCTCCTTGGAACCAACGGCCTCGATGACCTTCCAACCTACAGCAGTATCGCTGCCGAGTTCGTGTTCGCGAAGCTGGCCACTGATTTACGACAGGCCCAGAATAGCATGCTCGACAACGCATCCCAGATTCTTGGCCAGGGAAGCTCCGACCTCGAGGGGAAGCAACTGAAATGCTTCAGCACCGCCGGTTTCAAAAGTTTCCATTACCCACTCGACGTAATCAGCGATCTGTTCACCTACAAACTCTCCATGGATCTCACTTATTGGCTCAAACTTTCCTCCGGAAAAATCCTCATCGATTCGATGGTGGACAGCTTCATTCAGTCCGATCCGGGGCGACTCGATCTCTCGCCCGAAGGACTTCTCGAACTGGGCAAGAAAATCATTCCTCGCGCCCAATACTGGGACAACCCCCAATTTCACACATCGCGCACCGATGCCGCTCAGCAGCCCCACGAGAGCGCCACGGCCTACATCCTTCGAAAGATCGACGAGATGGAGCGGGTCAAGGTTAAAAAGGACGACATTCGCGCTCGGGTCAAAGTCAGTTTTGAAAAGGCTGCGATCGATGCCGGCCGTTACCTCAAAGAACGAGTCATCGAGATAATCAACGACCCTGACCAGGGCGCCTTGATAGCCATCGATTTCCTCGTCGCCTTCGATAAGTATCTATCCCGTTACCCCCGGGAAGTCCTTTTCCGAAAAGAAGAAGAGATCAAAAACCGCCAGCTCAAAGACCAGCGCGAATACGTCACCGGAAAAGATGCCCTGGTTGCCAAGCTGAGCTCCTTATTCGGCTTGGGCGGAAAGCTTCTCGAACTGGGGACCCTCTTTTCGCTGACTGACATCCGCGAGGAATACAGCAAGCTCGAAAAAAAGGCCAACGAAGCCGTGGACATGGAGTTCGAGGTTTTCTGCATGACCGCGGTTCGCGATTTTCTGAAATTCCTCGGGGTTCAGGCACAAAATATCAAAAAGCAGGTCGAGGAGTTCGCTCGTAAGCTTGACTCTATCGCCAAGAACGGGTTCATCGCACGGTCCTACGAGAACTGCCTCGAGGGCATCAAACCATATTCAACCGTCCAGAAGTTCGTCGGAACCTTCATTTTCGAGGAACGCGATACCGGGCCTTATTACAAATTTCTCCTCGGAGAACTTTCCAACAACGATATCGAACGATCTTTTCTGACTCGGATAAACCTCGGGAAAAACTGGGACGGTTATACCAACCCGGAGAGCGATTCGCTTGAAACCGATATCGTCAACTACTGTCGGGAAGTCATTTCCAAGCGGATGCTCGGCGGAATTGAAGAGTTCATCCAATGGAAAGACACCGCCCGGAAGGGTTTCAAGAAAAGCCTGATCGAAAGCATGATGAACCAGTCCACTCCGCTGCTGACTATCAACGATCGTGGGAACAATCAGCCGGCCCGCATGAACATCGTTACTCTCGGAATCGCCGACGAAAACAGTCAGCTTGCCGGCGAAATTCGCGAGAGTCTATTGAAGGGCGGTCTTGGCATCACCATCGCCCCAACGCGCAACCCGTTTTCGATAAGCCTTGTACAAACTCTCCACGGAATCTGCCCCTACAACCTCAGTTCCATCACACAGTGGCACAGCCTTTATCGCAAGAACAATCCCCGCATCAGTTGTCATTCGATTCTGACTAACGATGGGTATCCGGTTCTCTGGTCGAGTTATGGCTTGATTCCGGCGAAAACACTCGAACAGCTTTATCTGGTCTACGTCCTGCTTCGGTATGAGCTACACGCCGATGCCGAAAAGAGCAAGCACGGCATTGAGTACAACCCAGAGTTGGTGCAGTTCGAGCTTCATTTCCAGCAGGACAAACCACAGCCGATTGGCCGAACGGTGTCGGAATTGTTCGATTACCTCAAGAATAACACCATGGGCATCTACCTCATCAACACCATCTACAAGGAATACTGGCAGGGTCTTCCCTTTCCCCAGAAAAACGCCATCGTTAAGAAATTCCTTCCGATGTTCAATGAAAAAGTCAAGGGCATCGAAGGATCCATCGAGCAGGAAATCCGCTCCAATCACGAGGTTGCGGCTTCCAGCGATGAACTGCTTTCCATCAAGCGAGGCATTCAGAGAATCCTGGCCGATATCGACGAACAGTTCGAAAAGATTTTGAGTCAGCGCCCCCAGGAAATTGTGACAGGAAGGCCGGCAGCCGGCCGAAGTGAGTAGCGCATCTTGTATGGGTGTAACAATTGAGACTTGAGACTGTCTTGGAATATCCGAAAAGTGGCGAAGGATTTCGTACCTCCGTTGCCGCGAATGGAAACCGCAGCCGCTTTGGGCCGCCACTTGGCGCGAAGGTCACACCCTCTTGTATTTTTGAGTTGATGCCAAGTAGCGTCCAATGGTACAGGTAAGCCCATCGAAGGGCACAATCAGTATCAAAGCAGGTTGGATATTTTTCACCATCATCTGCTTGATCGTGTTTCCGCTCCTGTTCGCCTATGTTCCCAACGCAGGCTTGAACTGGTATGAGATCGGGGTTGGAATTGTCGTCGCTGTCGTGGTGGATATCTGGGTGCTCGGAGCTCCCCCCCCGGCCGTGCTGGGGGCGGTGTTGATCGGGGCCGTGGTTTTTCTCGTCAAAGTGCTTAGATGAATTCCCAATTTGAATCAAGTCAGGCAACCAATGGTTGAGGTTGCCCCGCAGCGTGCTGAGATCTCGATCCATTACTGGAAGTATCTATCGTTCATCGCCATAGTTCTCCTGGCGGGAGCATTTTGGTTCTGGCGGGCCATGGGTTCGAGATGGGGGGCCAACAACTCCACCATGGAGAATCTGCGGCCCTATTTTGGCGCCGGCACCCGCGCCCCGGCTGCGGCAAAGCAGGAAGACAATCTCGTAGAGGCTCTCCGCATCCACCGGATTGAGAAAATCGGGGGAAAGCGCTTCGTTGTGCTGTTTTCGGCGACGAATGACAAGGGAGACCCGGTGGCCATAGTACAGCCTGGAGATGTTTCCATCGCAGTTGGAGACGCATCCGGGACGAAGGTTCCGGCCACCGTCGAGAAGGTCACCCCGCTGCACGGGATCGACCGCTGGGGGGAAAGAGCCTTTTTTTCCTGTGTTCTTGACTGGTCCGGAAGCATGTGGGTAACGGATCTTGAAGCCCAGAAGAGCGATTACAGCGCATTTCTCAGCGGTCTGAGTCTTCCCTTTGCCGGAGCCGTGTTCAAGTTCAACTCATCAGTAGAAAGACTCATTGGGCTCACCTCGAGCACAGCCATCCTCGAAAATGCCATAAAGATGGACATTTCCCAGGGAAGCACCGCCTTGTACAACTGCATTGATGAAGGGATTACCCAAATTGAACCCAAACCCCACTTGCTTTTCGAGCTGTTGACAACCGACGGAAACGACAACGCCAGCAATAAAAGCCTTGACGATGTCCTTCGGCGGGCCAGGCAGAAAGAGGTCTCCCTTTTCGTGCTCGGGTTCGGCTGGGTCAATATTGACGTCCTCAAACAGCTTGCCGAAGAAACCGATGGATACTACGTTTACGTTCCCGACAGCAGCGATCTTCGCAATTTTTTCACAAGGCTTGCCTCTATCGTGAATAATGTCCAAGTGGCTGAATTCGTCACCTCTACCGATTTTGAGCGACCGGCCTCAATCGATCTTACCGTTCATGTAGGCGTGAAAACCTTGAAGCGGAGCCGCTAAGGCGCTGGGGGCCAAGGCGCCAAGGCCCTAAGGCGGTTGGCTTCTAAGGTGGTTGGCTGCTAAGTGGCCAAGGCGGCAAGGCGCAAAAGCCGGCAAGACGTCAAGAGAATTATGAAAAACGGAAATGAAGCGTGGAAAGACATCGGCGACGAATTGGAAGCCGAGGATGGCCCGAGCAATCCTTCCGATCTTCCTGAGTTTCCCGGTCCCGGTGGCCTTGAAGAGCTTCTTGGCAGGGCTGACGATCTCGCCCGTTGGGTAGAGGTCGCCATTGCCACCGCTCGCGGGAACCCTTCCCGTTTCGCCGATCTCGATCTGACCGGGCTGGAACTAGGCCTTGTTTTGTTGCGCGAACGCCTCATTATTGAGGCAGGTTCCGATCTTTCATTGCCTCTGGTAGCGGTTATCTGCGGCGGAACGAACGTCGGAAAATCCACTCTGCTCAATTCCCTATCAGGGAAGCAGGTGACCCAATCAGGAAGCACAGCCAGCCTTACCAAGCGGATCGTCGGCGCGGCCCCGGCGGAACAGCTTCGAAAGCTTGTCTCGGCCCACCAGGAATTCAAACTCCTCCCGGCCGCTGAGTTATCGAGTTCCACTTCCCGTCGCCATGCGATCTATCGGGTGGAATCCGGCGATCTGCCGGCGGAGTTTCCGATCCTGCTCGATACGCCTGACATCGATAGTTCCGACACCCGATGCCGGGATGCGACCCGTTTCAGTCTGGGCCTGGGGGATTTTGTCATCTGGGTGACCACTCAGCAGAAATACAAGGATGATTCGGGAGTCCAGTTTCTCAACGAAGCGATGGCAATGATGCGACGTCGGATCGATGTGTTCAACCAAGCCCTGCCGCGCCATTCGGAGGCTCTCGAGGACATGCTTCGTTATTACGGTGAGCACTGGCCAAACAACGAACGTTCGATTTTTCGCATTTCCGAACAGGCGAATCTGGGTGAGGGGATGATTCCGGCGGCGGAGGTCGGGCCTCTTCGCGAGAAGCTAACGGAGGCTGTTAACGATCGGCGCAAGATCAAGGCACAAACGGTGCTGCACGCGCTTCAAGAGGCGGGGGGCCGGCTGAGTAATTCGGCTAAACAGATGGTCCGCCGGCAACGTGAATGGCGGCGGGTCATCGCCTCAATGAACCAGCGATTCGAAAAGGTGCTGTTCGATCCGCTGCGGGCATTGCCCGGACATGCCGCACCTTTCGAATTGCAAGGGGCGATCGTACGGACCCTTGGGCCCCGCATCCAGACGCCGGTCAGCGAATTTTTGAGCCAGATCAACCGATCGGCGGGAGATGCGGTGTCCTGGACCTTGAACAAACTTCCCTTCAAGACCTTTCTCGGGCACTACGCTGAAACCCCTGATCCGATCGCACGCCGGGACCAGCTCGATCTGGAACAGGCTCGAAAGATTCTTGAAAACGCGAGGTTCGATCTTCTCGAATTTGCCCGGCTCCGTGCGGGGGCGGGTCAGCCCCTGCTGGTCAAGTTCCATCAGGAGCTGAAAGCGATCGATCTCCCGACCCCGGAA
>MNYA01000157.1 GCA_001872985.1 bacterium CG2_30_54_10
GCACCGGAGGGCGCAAAGCGCCCGACCGCAGGGGATGAGCCTCGCGAATTTACTTCGCGAGGCGAAGGGGGGCGCGTGCCCCCCTTTATTGAGAAGTTACGAATTAATAATCGTTCCGAATTCGCACGCAGGGGCGACTGTCCGATCGCCCCAACGGCCATTCGTTCAGGCACGAAGGATTTTTTGGCGGCGGACGAACGCAGATAAAAGCAGATTTGGCATGAAGTGATATCTTCTTGACTTGTACAATTCTCGGAAGTATACTTCATTCGCTCCGATGCCCCATCCCTGCGCGGCACGGAGGGTATTCGATGCAAAGAATCACGCTTAAAGACGGACGAGAGGTTGACTTCAAGCCCGGCCAGGTGAAAGATATTCCGGGCATTGTTGATTTGTACAAGCAAGTTTACCAAGGTCGCTATACGCTTCGCGAGGTTTCGGATCCGGTAATTCTCAAGCGAAAACTGGAAGACCCGAACTATTTTTGGACTTTGGCCTTTATCGGTGAAAGAATAGTCGGCTCGGTGATTTTCGCGATCGATCCGCTCAACAAGCTAGGAAAGTCTTATGCGGCCGTGGTTCTGGGGGAACTCCGAGGCCAGGACGTGATGCGAACTATGGTTATGCAAGACTTGGAACGCCTTACCCAACGAACCCGGACATGCGACGTGGTTTATGCCACGACACGTACCGTCAGCGTAGCGCCGCAGGTGGTTCTCGAGCACCTGGGCTTTCAGCCAATGGGTATTTTCCCCAATGTCCGGAAAGTCGAATCGTTCGAAACCCATGGTCTTGAGGTCTTTTTTCGGAAGGCCAGCATGGAACTGCGCCGTAAAAGCCCGATTCTCGTGCCCGAGGTCCGGGAATTTTATGAGATCGTTCGTAGAGTCCTCGGTCTCGAACCGTATCAGAAAGCCGAACTCCCGCTTTGCGACCCAAGGAAGATGGGTGATCCGATGCATTTCCAGGTCGAAAAGGATGAGAAAATGCTGCTGGAGCAATTTGAAGAGAACCAGCAAGACGATCTCATGGACAAGGTTTTCTTTCCTTTCACGGAGCCCAATCTGTTGTTTCAAACGCCTGACAAATCGGTGGAGTTTTTTGTAAACTTCAACGAGGTCGATGGAAACGGCGTAATCATCGGCTACAAAGTCGGATCGAACGACCTGCGGCGATCTTTGATGTGGTTCTGCGAAGCCGCCTCGCTTTCCGGAATGCGTTACATCGAGCTGCTCGTCAATGCGTTCCGGCCCGATCTTCAGCGGATCGCGCTTGATGCCAGATTTCTGCCTTGCGCCTATTTTCCGGCAATGAGGATGACGATTACCGGGGGAAGAGAGGATTACATCGTGTTTTCCCGGTCTTTCGAGAGCCTTGATTTCATGGAAATGAACCTCGTTTCGACCAACAGGAAATTTCTGGATGCCTTCATGAAATGTTGGTATGAGATGCTGGTCCGTTGTCAGCCTGACTTCGATGAGGGGTGGCGAATTGTCTGAAAAAAAACCGTTCGAACAAAGCGGCCGACTTTTCGCAATCGCCGAAGCGTTTTCTCATTCGCCAAAAACTGATGATATTTTTGATGATTCGA
This sequence comes from bacterium CG2_30_54_10, assembly GCA_001872985.1. Lineage (GTDB taxonomy): Bacteria > Muiribacteriota > Ozemobacteria > Ozemobacterales > Ozemobacteraceae > CG2-30-54-10. The sequence goes on from MNYA01000157.1 coordinate 1,592, forward strand.
TGATGGAATCATTAAAATGGCACATTGAAGGGTGTCCCGATTTCAAGGCTTTCCTTGCGCGGAAGGGCGTTTTCCCCGATTCCCTCCCGATCCCCCCCGAAGAAATCCCCCCGATGTTCGTTTCAATTTTCAAGGAACATCGGCTGATTTCGATCCCGGAAGAAGAAATCAAGATCGAGCTGACCTCCTCTGGAACGGGCGGACAGCGTAGCGCAATCGTTCTCGACGAGCGTTCCTATCGACGGATCCTACAAATTGTTGATAATATTTTCGGCTCCATGGATCTGATCGATCGCGAGGAATCGGTTAATTATCTCTGCTTCACCTACGATCCTCGGGTTGCGAAAAACGTGGGAACTGCCTTTTCCGACAAGATCCTTACGGGCTTGACCCGGCGAAAACGCGTTTTTTACGCCCTCAGTTGGAATGAGACCACTCGAAGCTTTGAGTTCGACCTCGAATCGACGGTGAAAAAACTTCTTCGGTTCGCCGCCCTTCCGGAGCCGGTCAGGATTCTCGGGTTTCCAGCCCACTTATGGCAGGTGTGCAATGCCCTTGAAAAATGCGGAAAAAAACTGAGTTTGGGTCCGCGCTCGTTCGTCATTACAGGCGGAGGCTGGAAGGTCGATAAAAACCAGGAAGTCACGAAGGAAATTTTCGCCGAGAAAGTCTGCCGAACGCTTGGTTTTCCGAAAGAAAACCTTCGAGACAGCTACGGAATGGTTGAGCACGGGATACCTTATGTAGACTGTGAATACGGGCGATTGCATGTTCCGATTTATGCCAGAGCCAGGGTCGTGGATCCCGAAACCTTGAGCCCTTTGCCACACGGCAGCCGTGGGTTGTTGCATCTGATGTCTCCATACCTTTCCAGCTATCCTTCGATTTCACTTCTAACCACGGATCTTGCCGTGGTCGAATCCGGTTGCCCTTGTGAAAGGCCAGGCGACACACTCCGCATTCTCGGCAGGGCGGGTCTGGCTAAACACAAAGGCTGCGCCATCAACGCTCTCGAATTGATCAAGTGAGGTGAGGGCGCCGTGAGTAACAGCTCAATAATTTTCGGGAAACATCGAAGCGACTCGGAGCGTGCAAAGCGTCCCTCCGCAAGGAGTGAGAGGCGCGAATTCACTTCGCGCGTCGAGAGCGGGTGCGTATCCCTTCCTTTTGAGGAGGTATCATCGTGATAGGGTTTTCCTTTGCCTTCGGCCACAAGGTTCGGGAAGCAGCCCCTAAGGGCGATGCGCTGGCTTCTCTTTTACTTGAAGCGAAGGCCGCAGCCAGGCGAGCAGCGCAGGCGCCGCCAGAGGGGATCCTGAATGTTCTTGATGCGGCCTCGCGTGCCTGGGCTGACCCCGCCAATTTGATTCGCATTAAAGCCCTTGATGAGCTTCCCGAGCGGATCGGCTTCAGCCCGGCAATGGTCGAGAAAGGCATAAACGCTGTTGCATGGCTTTGTTCCCGGAAAAGTATCGAGAGAAGATTGCATGGCGAACTTGGCGGTAAACAGCTCCGGGGGTGCTGGGTCCCGCGTTCGGGTCTCAACCACGAGTTGAGAGTCGTTCCGCGGGGGGTGGTCGTTCATCTTGCCGCTGGAAATGTATTCGTCGGCGCTGTTGACAGCCTTGTATCGGGAATTATCACCGGAAACGCCAACCTTCTGAAAATGTCGAGAGTTGACTTGGTTTTTCCGGTTTTGTTTCTGGAAAGCTTGCGCGAATGCGACCCTCTTGGGCTGGTATGGCCCAATCAGGCGGCCCTACACTGGAAGGGCGGAGACCGCGAAATCGAAGACCGGCTTTTAACAGATGATTTCACGGTGGTTTTCTGGGGAGGCAAGGAAGCCCTTGCTTCGGTAAGGTCGCGCATCGGGCCCAACACCAGGCTGATTGAAAATGGGCCCAGGTTCTCATTCGCCGCCACCGAAGGGGATTTTTTGTCCGCCGCCATGGGGCCGGCGATGGTGCATGGTCTCGCTAACGATCTCTGCATCTGGGATCAGCAAGCTTGCTCCTCTCCGCAGGTGGTTTATGTTGTCGGTGGCGATCGCCGGGTTGTTTTCAAACTGATGGATCGCCTGGCTCCCGAACTTGACCGCCTTTCGAAGGAACTTCCCTTGGGGCCGCTGACGTTCGATGAGAAGGTGGAGATCAGGCGTGTCCGGGAACTGGCCTTGATGGCTGAGGTCAAAGGCCATGGCCGGATCGTCTGCCCGGAGCGTTTCGACTATTCCCTGATTTACGAATCAGATCCGGCGTTCAAGGTTTCCTGCCTCAACCGGACGCTTTTCTTCAAATATGTTTCCAGCTTTGAAGATCTTTTGAGGGAAGTCCAGCCTGTCGGCAAGTTTCTCCAGACGGTGGGTTTGGAGGTTTCCTCGGATCGTCGCGAGGTCTGGGAAACGGGGTTGCTGGGCCTCGGAGTAAAACGCTTGACCGAATGGGGCGGCATGAGCCAGGGGAGCGATGGAGCTCCACACGAAGGAGGGTTTCTGCTCGCCGATCTGGTTGAATGGGTAGACCGGGAGCATGTTTCCGAAACCAGAATCGACCGAATGCTTTTAGAGATTCAGGCGTCCCCCTTCTACCGAAAAATACTTGAAAAGAAGTCAGGTGAACGGATTCCCTTCGACGAGATTCCGCTGCTAGACCGGGAAACGCTGTATGCAAATTCCCCTCCGGTTTCTAACGACATTTTCACCGGTCCGTTGACGGATGCCTATATTTATGCATCCGGCGGAACCACCGGAGAACCCAAGTTCGCCGTCTATTCAAATCAGGAATACCGCACCGCCACCGATATTCTGGGCTTCATTTACAAGACCGCCGGCCTGGAGCCTGAGGATGTGGTAGGCAACCTGTTCATCGCGGGTTACCTCTGGACAAGCTTCAATGTTGCGGGAAGAGCTTTGGAAAATATCGGCTGTCTGAATCTTCCGATCGGGGGAGCCACCGATTTCGAACATGTGATCAAGTATCTCGAAACGTTTAAGGCGACGGCGGTTGTGGGGCTTCCCTCGATCATCGTGAAGCTTGCGGAGGAAGTTCGCAGGCTGAAATCCGCCCTTCGCATCCGTAAAATCCTGTATGGGGGCGAGCATTTGCGGCCGCAGACCGCCGAATTCCTCAAGCAGGCTCTGGGAACCGAATGGATCCGATCGGCCGGATACGCATGTGTTGACACCGGGCCAATCGGCTTTCAGTGCAAACATCTCAGCGGGGCTTTCCATCATATTCTCGAAGATTACCAGCATGTTGAGATCCTCCATCAGGTTGATTTTCGACCATGTTCGGCCGGGGATCCGGGCGAGATCGTGGCCACCAACCTGAACCGTGTACTTATGCCGGTTCTCCGCTACCGGACCGGGGATCTCGGAAAGTGGGTCCCCCGGGCCGAGTGTCCATGCGGATTTCGAGGCCAAACATTCGAACTTCTCGGGCGGTGCGACGATTTGTTGGTTATCGGCGGAATTAACCTGCTTCCCCCTGACCTGGCCGCCGGGTTGTCGAAACTCCCGAATGTCAGCCCGAATTTCCAGGTAGTTGCAAGATTGGATAAAGGCCATGACGTGCTGGTTTTGCGGCTGGAGGCCGAAACGCCGGTTCCCGACAGCGCTGTTGTGAAAGCTCTGGTGGAAGCAAATTACAAGCTTTCCACGGCCCTGAAGGACGATCGGCTCCGCCTTGAAATCGAATGGCATTCCCCCGGGAAGATTCCCCGCAACGCAAGAACCGGCAAGTTGAAGGCCGTGGTTGATGAACGATGATTGGTATCAGCTCAATAATTCGTGGGAAGAATGTAGGCAGACTGGAGGGCGCAAAGCGCCCGACCGCGGGGGATGAGCCTCGCGAATTTACTTCGCGAGGCGAAGGGGGGCGCGTGCCCCCCTTTATCGAGAAGTTACGCATCTGCTCAAAAAGAAGGGGCATTAGCTGATTCTCAATATGATGCGAGATTCTTTACATTCGTTCCGAATGACAAACGACGCTGTCATTTCGACCGAAGAGAGAAATTCCTTGCGCCAGGAATCATTGAGTCTCCCCGAATTATTGAGTAGATACCGATGATTGATGAAGGGCGATTGATAAAGGGTGATTCATGGAAGCAAAGATGAAAATTGGTTATCCAACACATCCCCGTCGTGACCCGGTCGAGGAGATCGCCTGGATCGGCGCGAATGGGTTCGATTTCGTTGACCTGTTTCTCGAACCCGATCTTGGAGCCGCGGAGCGAATCTCATGTCAGGCGATCAAGGATGCTTTGGCGTGCTACAAACTCGGCTCGGTCGGGCATCTGGCATGGTATCTTCCGATCGGGTCGCCGATACCGAGATTGCGGGAAGCGGCGGTAGAGGTCGCGGAAGCTTATTTGCACAAGTTCAAACAGATCGGTGTGAATCGGGTGACCATCCATGCCAACTGGCCTCCCAGCCTCTTCACTGACAAGGAAGGCCTTGAATACCAGACCGAATCTTTGGAAATGCTTCTTCCGAAAGCGGCGAGGCTGGGCATTTCCATGTTATACGAGCCTGTCGGGCATGCCCATGAAACCGAGGAAAATCTGAAATCGCTTTTCAACCGTTTTCCAGATCTTCAATTCCATCTGGATATCGGGCATTTCAATCTCAACATGCGAAATCCTCTTAGGTTCGTGAAAGCATTCAAAAACCGGTTGGCGCATATACATCTTCATGACAATGACGGGACCAAAGATCAGCACCTTCCTATGGGCACCGGCAAAATCGAGTGGGAACCGCTGATCGAGGAGTTGAAGACCTTTTATACTGGGACGATCACGCTTGAGATTTTTACCCCTGTGAGAGAATACGTTTTGCTCTCACGCGATCTTTTACTGCGACTTTGGGGGCCTAAGCCCAACAGTTGCGCCACCAGCCGCCATTTGGTTTCCAAGGATGAGCATTAGTGTGAAATTTAAACGATTTTGGCTCAACAAATGCCTATCGATGAGCCACCAACCTGGCCGCCATGGCCAGGCCTTGGCCCCTACCGAGGCATTTTTTTTAACCGCTCTTTAATGTCAGCTAAATGGGTACATCATCTAAAAAATGGTGAAATCAGTTAAATACGACTACCACCCTCCCTGTTAGTCGCGCTTCTGAAAAGTTCAGCCGATAGATAGTGAAGGCTCTTCTAAAGGAAATTGACCGATGGCTGAAATTCCAAACCTGCCTTCTAAAAACGGCGGCGCGGCGCCGCGGCCGGGAGCCGCAGGCCCAATGCCCCCCGCGGCCGCAGCACAGCAAAAACCCGCGTCAGCGTTGCAAACTCCGGCTCTTGAAAAGACTACCCATTCGCGCTTCTACCGAGCCCTTTCCACGATCATGTATCTTTTCCTGCTAGGCATCTTTGGTGTGGTCTCGCTCTTGTTTCTGTTCGCCCTCGATTTTCTGGATGTTTTCCAGTTTCGCTATAAACTCCCCTTGCAATACAGGCAGAGTTGGCCATTGTCGACCTATTTCGACTTCGTCGCACTCCATCAGATGCCTGATGAGGAGCGATATCGCGAGTTGATGCGCCGCAGAAAGCAGGAGTTTGACGACCTGATGATAAAGGGCGGGTCGAATATCGAAAAGAGAAGTCACGAGCTGGAAGAATCCTTTCGCGCCCTTGTCCGGGTTCAGGAAGAAGCATACAAGAACCGCCAGCATGAGCTTGACGGCGTTCAGGAAGAACTTCTCAAACAAAAGAAACTGAACGAGGATCTGAAGCAGGATCTTGCCGCCCGCAAGGCCGGCATTGACATGCTCTCCCGTCAAATTGCATCGGAAGCCGCCAGCCTGGAATCAAGCCTGATCCGCTTCATGGAAGAAGAAAACAAACTTCGGCCTGTCCAGGAAATCG
>MNYA01000180.1 GCA_001872985.1 bacterium CG2_30_54_10
GGAACCCAGCCCAAGTTCGCCGGAGTGCCTTGGAAGTTCGAAAGCGGCTGGCAACCTTCCAACAATGTTTCCTTCCAAATTTCAGAGGTGCAGAATCTGAATACCCAACCCTTGCTTACCCGTGAAAACCGTGCCACGACTACATTCACCGCCGGAAATACCTATTCGACATCGGACATCAAAAGCATCATCAACACGGCATTGAAGAACAACGGGATCAACGCCCAGGCGCAGTACGATTCCGTTTTGAAACAATGGTCGATTCTTTCCAACAACGTCGGATCCGGCAATACACTCATGATGGACAATATTTCAGGCCCAATGGCCGAGCTTGGTTTCGAAGTCGGAAACTCGGGCGGGACTGAGTACTTTTCCAATTATGGTGTCTCCTATGCGGTTGAACCCTTCAATATCGCAGAGCCGGTTATTTTCCAGGTATCGGACTCCACCGGCCATTCCGCCACGGTGAAGTTCTCGCCTGGCACATACACCCGGAATCAAATGCAGTCTACCATTCAAAATTCCCTTGTCACCGCCAACGTGACCGCTCAGGCTGCTTTCGTGGACAGCGATGGGGACACCGTTCCAGACCGTCTGAAAATCACCGCTAACGGGGGAACTTCACTGCAAATCACGGATGTCCAGAATCTTCAGTCTCAGATGGGCCTGAATCCGCTCACTTTGGGTTCAAACACTTCAAAATCAACGATTGATTTTGGTTCCTTCGTGGGAGGGTTGACATCCTCGAGGTCGTTCTCCCCGGAGCCGATAAATATCGCCAACGAAGTCCGGTTCACGGTTGAGGACCAGTATCTGAACGGAAACGAAGACGATCCCGCAACCCCCGGGCTTGAAAATGAGATCGTCATTCCCACGGGAAACTCCTACACGCGCAATGATATCCGAGACATCATCCAGAACAGGCTTACCGCGATGAACATCACGGCGCAGGCGGTTTTCGTGGACACTGACGCCGATGGAATTCCCAACCAGCTTCAGATCAATGGATTAACTGGTGAACAGATTCGGGTTTCTGACACTAGCGGCGTAAATACCCTGACTTCCGAACTGGGAATCACCCCTAGCAATCAATGGACCCCCGCACGAGATATCGCCTTCTCAATCTACCGTCCTGACTGGAACACTTCAATCACGGTAAATGTTCCAACCGCCGGCGGACCATTCAACGCCGAGTCGCTACGAGCGACAATTCAAAACGCAATCGATGCTCCTGAACCTGGTGGTTTCGGCCCTGGAGTGGCCGCAGTTGAGTTGCTTGACAAGAACGGGGACGGCGTACAAGATCAGCTTCAGATTCGTGCAATCAATCCGGCGGAGCGACTACGGTTTGACAATGTACAAAACATCTCTCTGCTTGGTTTCACCAGCGGGGTGAGTGTTTCCGGAAGCGGCGGTTCAGCCCCTCAGATTTTCAACGGCCTTGACTTGTCGAGTGATGCCTGGAATCCAACTTCGAACGTCAGCTTCATCATTTCGGACGCCGAAGGCCATTCGACCGAGGTTGCCTTTCCCGATCTCGATTCATCCAACAATCAGATCACATACACCCGTTCGGCAATTCTGAGCACCATCAATGCACAGTTGGTAAAGGACAATGTAGGGGTTTCCGCAGCCTACTCTGACACCAACAATGACGGTATTTTCGATCGCCTTGTCCTGACCGGGAAACAGACGGGCGCCGGACAACGGGTCACCATTTCCGGAGATAGCAGCATGGGCCAGCTCGGTCTCCAGCAAGGTTCCTACTACGGGACTGCTCCAATCGGAACCTTCGATCAGGGCGGCTTGAAATTTACCCTGACGGAAGGAACCGATGCATGGAAACCCAACGAGTTCCTTTCCTTTAATACAACTGCCGAACGAGGATCAAGTTCCAGCGTCAAGATCGAGCTCCCAAAGCCGGACGCCGAGGAGCTGGTCTTCCAAACAACCGTTGACAACGAAACCTTTAAGACCACCGGGGCGGTAAACAAGGGAGCTATCCATACCACAAGCATTTCCGTCTTTGATTCCCTGGGCGCCAACCACGAGATGGTAACGGAATGGGAGCATACCGACAAAGCCACCCAGGAGTGGCGCTACAAAATATCATACGGACCGAATGACCCGGAAATCAAAGCCTGGCTTCGCGATCCGGCGAATGGAATCACCGATCCCGCGCTCCCTTCCGACAGGGATCTCGAGCGGGCCAACGACAAGCTTTTGACAAGTCGAAAAGGGTTTCTCTACTTCCAGAATAATGGGAAAATCGATCTCGCCCGCTCGTCCATTCGGGACGTTGAGGCAACGCCCGCCGGCTCTAATCCAATTAAAATCAAGCTGGATATGGCCCTCGCCACACAGTTCGACTCACCGTTCACGACCAAAGCACGGGAGCAGGATGGCTACGAAATGGGGCTTTTGGAAACCATTTACTTCGAACAGGATGGAACGATTAGAGGAGTATACTCTAATGGGCAAAAGCAACCGATCGGGCAGCTTGCTCTGACTACCTTCAACAATCCGGCTGGTCTCGAAAAAAAGGGAAAGAACCTCTATGAATTTTCACCGAACTCCGGCCAGCCACTGATCGGAAAACCTGGAGTCGGCGCTTACGGCCTGATCGTGCCCGGGTCGCTTGAAATGAGCAACGTGGATATAGCCGAGGAGTTTACCAACATGATCATCACTCAACGCGCATTCCAAGCCAACTCCCGTGTCATCACCACCTCAGACGAGATCCTCCAGGAAGTTGTCAACTTGAAGCGGTGATCTTCTGAAATGATGAATTCCTGAAACGATTCATGCTTGGTTCGCTAAAATGATCAAACTTACGCGACTCAGCGGCTTGGAGTTCTACCTGGACGCTGAGAAAATTGAATACCTCGAGGCAACACCCGATACGGTTATCAGCCTGTTGGGCGGTAAAACAGTTATGGTGAAAGAAAGCGTGGAGGTGGTAGTCAAAAAGGTCATCCATTACCGACGCCGTCTCCACGCGCCCTTTCCCTCGCGAGGAAAGAAAAAGATTGCCACGGCCTTTTAAAAAGATGATAGGATGAAACGGTATGAATCCAAGAACGAGATGGATTTTGATTGCTCTCGGGGTCATGGTCCTCATTTTGGTTGTGATTCTTGCTGTATGGGTCACATCAAAAAAAGCAGCGGCCGGGCCAGGAGAAGAACCCCCGAAGGGGCCTGTGGTCGATGGACAGGTGGCGAACGCTCCGAAGATCGGGCGGTTCGATCTGGGCGAGTTTGTCGCCACCTCCAGGGATGAAGAGCTGCATTACATAAAGGTCGAGGTACAGATTGGCTTTCTCGGAAGCCTCGAAAAAGAGCTCGAGGACCGCAAAGGTGAGCTGCGGGATGCGATCACTACGATCCTGATGAAACTGACCACGCAGAGGGCGAAGGAAGACTACATAGACCATTTCCTCCATAAAGATATCGAAAAACAGCTCAACCTCATTTTAGGGACTTCCACCTCAGAAAGTCGGATCATCAAGGTTTTTATTCCCACCTTCCTTATCAACTGAGTTGAGCGAATAGCCGATAGATCCTAAGATGGAAGCCATTAATGGTTGAGACCCTTTCTCAAAGCGAAATCGACGCCCTGCTTTCGGCCTTGAACACCTCCCCCGCGGAAGGGAGTGGTGGTTCCGAGGCTGGCTCCTCTTCCGCAGCCGGCGGCCAGGAATCTGGGGGGGGCGAAGGGGCCGGCCCTGCACCGAAAGCAGAACCGGTAGGCCGTCGCAGTGGAAAAAAGTCCAAACTTTATGATTTCAAACGGCAAACCAAGTTCTCCAAGGAACAAATCGGAACCATCCAGCTGATTCACGAAACGTTTGCCCGCCTGATCGGGACGGACCTCTCGACTCAGCTCCGTGCATACGCTCAGGCGACCATTATGTCAGTCGATCAGCTCACCTTCCAGGAATTGATTCAATCGATTTATTCCCCGACATTCATCACCTGTTTCAACTGCGAAAAACTCGATGGGAAGGCTCTTCTTGATATCAACCTGAACATCGTATTCACCATTCTTGACCGACTTTTGGGTGGCAACGGAAGCCCCTTGGGAACTCTTCGCCAGTTGACCGATGTCGAAAAGCAGATCATGCATAAGGTCATGACCCGCATTCTCGAACGCCTTCGCGAAGCATGGATAAACGTGATCGACCTTGCGCCATCGATCGAGTTGATCGAATCCAACCCCCAGTTTGCGCAGATTGTTCCCCCTGGCGATATGGTTTTATCGATCATCATCGAAGTCAAAATCCATGACGTCACTGGAACGATGAACCTTTGCATTCCCTACAACACAGTGGAACCCATCGCCCACAAGTTCAATGCTGCCTCCTGGTTTGCTGCGGTACGCAAAGAGCCTTTGACAACAAATGTCGAAGCGATCACTCACCAGGTGCGGGAAGTGATGCTGCCATTCGTGGTGGAACTTGGAACCTCCACCGTTACCCTGCAGGATATCCTCGGTCTCCAGCCGGGAGACCTCATGGTTTTGGATAGCCGGGTAAAGCAAGACCTTGACATTCGCGTCGGAAATCTGATCAAGTTCAGAGGGCGTCCAGGAATATTGGGCAAAAAGATGGCTTTGGCGATCACCCAGGTCATCGAGACCAGCGGGGAGGATATGCTGTGACTGATTTGCTATCCCAGGAAGAAATCGACGCACTGCTTAGGGGCGGCGGTGGTGGCGGTGGTGGAGATGCGCCACCGCCCGCAAGCGTCGCTCCCTCTTCTTCGGGAGGCAGCGGAGAGGCCAAGGTTCTTATCTCCCAGGAAGCCCTGGATTCCCTTTCGGAGGTTGCGAAACTTTCGCTTGGCGCCACTAGCTCGGTGGTGCAAATGCTTTTGAATCGCCCGGTCACTTTGGTCTTGTCTCAGCTCCGCGTGGTCGATTACAGCACGCTTTCCCGAGAATCCGGGGCCGAAGATTTCATCATTGCTAAAATCGCCTACACAGATGGATTCGACGGAAATTCCTACCTCCTTTTGAAAAAAAACATTGCCGCCGTGATCGGTGATCTTATGATGGGCGGGGAAGGCAAAACCCCGGAATTCCAAGAGATGCACATGTCGGCAGTTGGTGAAATGCTGAACCAGATGATGGGAAAAACAACAACCTCATTGTCTGAAATCTTCAAAAAACGGGTCGATATTGCTCCACCACAAGTCGAAACGGTCAACTTTTCTGCCGCCGCACCCAACATGCCCGACTTTCATTCCGAGGCGGTTTTCCTGCGAATCGGATTCCAGTTGAAAATCGGTGATATTGCAGAAACCGAGATGGTACAATTGATCGCCATCGAGTTCGCCCAACTGATGGCATCCCAGCTTGCCAAACCGGCAAAACCAGAGCCCAAAAAAGTTCCACCACCTCCGCCTCCGCAAATGGGGGGGCAGATGCCGGGTGCATTCGTGCAAGGGCCCGGAAGCCAGCAGATGCCGGGGATGGGAATGCCTGGCGGAATGCCTGGCGGAATGCCTGGTATGGGTATGCCCGGCGGAATGCCTGGAATGGGAATGCCCGGTGGCATGCCCGGCATGGGCATGCCTGGTGGAATGCCGGGGATGGGCATGCAAGGCGGCATGCAAGGCATGGGTATGCCCGGAATGAACATGCCCGGAATGAACATGCAGGGCAATCCTGCCGAGTTTGGCATGCTTCAGATGCCGACGGGCATGGGTCTCCAGTCAAATATTGACCTCTTACTCGATGTTCCATTGCAGATAACCGTCGAACTCGGACGAACCCGGATGTTGATAAAAGATGTGCTTGAATTGGGAATAGGTTCTGTTGTAGAGTTGAATAAACTTGCCGGAGAGGCGGTGGAGGTTTTCGTTAACAACAAGCTTATTGCCAAGGGAGAAGTCGTTGTGATAGACGAGAACTTCGCGGTTCGTATAACAAGTATTGTAAATCCACAAGATAGGCTCCAGGCTCTCTAAGGAGGCTCCCGCACCATGGGGAAAACGGTTCTGATCGTAGATGATGCTGCGTTCATGCGCATGATGATCAAAGATATTCTGACCAAGAATGGTTACACCATCCTTGGTGAGGCGCAAACCGGCAAAGAAGCGGTTGAGATGTACCAGAAGTTCAAGCCCGACCTGGTTACCATGGACATCACCATGCCGGAAATGAACGGCATTGATGCTGTCCGGGCAATCAGGAAAACCGATCCTGCCGCACGAATCATTATGTGCAGTGCCATGGGGCAGCAGGCGATGGTAATCGACGCAATCCAAGCTGGAGCACGCGATTTCATCGTGAAGCCGTTTCAGCCCAACCGAGTCATTGAGGCCGTCCAGAAAGCCTTGCGCTAAGCAGATTGAAATCGATCCACGAAAGATGGAAAGCGGCGTTCGTCGCCGCTTTTTGTTTTTTTTCACTCCTCGCAGGAGCTGCGATCGTTTTCGCGGAGGGCGCATCGTCTCCAAAATCCATTGAAGATCTTTTGGGAGCGACCCAGGCGGAAAAATTGGGTTCTTCCTCCGAAGATGAACTGTTGCTTTTTCCTGCGGTGACCGCTTCACCTCCTCTTTTCCTGACGCCGGACCCGTTGTCCACGACACTAAGGATCCTTTCCTCCCTTGCGATAGTGATCCTTCTCGTGTTTGGTCTTTCCTGGCTGATTCAACGTCGAGGCCCTCTGGGAAGCCCTTCGATGGGCCGATTGTTGGGGGTTTTCCCGCTTGATGCCCGTCGGCATCTTTACGTGGTTGACATTCTGGGCAAGGTTCTTGTCCTCGGCATAACCGAACACCACATCAGCATCCTCAGCGAAATCACGGACAAATCAGTTTTGGATGGTCTTCGGGTCAACGCAGATAAGCCATCCACCCCAGGATTGGAAAATATTTTCAGTTTTCTTTCGCGAAACAAAACCGGAACATCTGCTCCTGGGCAAGAAGAACCTTTTGGCGCCGAGAATCTTTCCGAGCACACCCGGCGGGCAAACGATCAGGTCAGAAAAATTGGAGATCTTTTGATCAAGCGCCCTGATAACAAAGACCGGGATTGAGCCTGGGCAAAGGGGTGTGACCTTCGCGCAATGTGGCGACCCAAAGTGGCAGCGGCTTCCTGCCGCTGTAGCGGAGACCCTCAAGCCTCCGCCACTTTTTAGCCATTCCAACACAGCCTGAGTTGTCAAAAACCTTAACATGTTCCAAGGGTCACATCCAGGCAACGGTTCCCCTCGGCGCTCTGGCAATCGGTATCTGAAATTAGAGCACGCTTTGTAACTTCTCAAAAAAGGGGGGCACGCGCCCTCCTTCGCCTCGCGAAGTGAATTCGCGAGGCTCATCCCCCG
>MNYA01000150.1:0-5772 GCA_001872985.1 bacterium CG2_30_54_10
GTCTGCCTTCACTCTTCCCCCGACTTATTGAGATGATTCAAAGTTATTTACAATAAAGAAGAACCTCTGTCTGAACCTGTCGCGCTCCCGTCGATCCGCTCTTCGGGGGGGCTGATACTACCGCTCATTCTCTCGGTAATGCCCCTGGTTTTCCTTTTCTGGGAAACCAGCCGTCAGGCCACGGTTGAAAGCCAGGAAGAATCCTCCAGCCTCCTTGAACGGTCAACCCCGCTCGCCCGGATGTTCCGCGAATTGTCCGCCCCGGATTCCCTTATTCGCTCGCGTGCCCGACGATTGAAGATTGCCTGGGAAAACGCCGATCGCGCGTCGCTCCCCCTCGACTCGCGGCAAGCGTGCCTCGGAAGGGTACTTCAATCCTTTAGCGCCGGGCCGGCATCCGAAGCTTTCCTCTGGGCAGTGGTCTTTCCCGATGGGAACCCAAAACATGATCCGATCGTGCTTTCCGGCAATGGAACGGCGGTCTCTGAGAAGCGCCTCGTTTCAAGCCTTCTTCGGGATGTGGTCCGACAAAACCTGCGGAAGGGAAAAAACCTGGAGGACCTCGGCTGGGCTAATCTTCTTCGGGGTCTTTTCGGCTACAGATTTTTTCCAAGCCTCTTCGCTCCGGCCTACATGGGAACCCCGCTCCCGACGGTCTATCGCCGTAAGTCCGGTTTCCTGACCTTTGAGATCTGCAAAAACGGCGACAAGGTTCTTGGAGCTTTCCTCCTCCTGATGACGGAAAATCCTGACCGACTGCACTTCGTAGGCGTAAATTATCTCATGAATAACTGGCGCCCGGGCGGGGTAATCCCGGCTGTCCTCCCTCTTCCCATCGACATGGGGCCGGCCACAGGGGAAATACGACTTCCCGCGAAATTCGATCGTCCAAAAGTCCGCGCAGTCCTCGATCGTTTTGCCCGTTCTTTCGGAGTTAGAAAATCAAGAAATTTCGGGGACCAACTGGGCGATGTGCGCCTTCCCGTCCATCTGGTTAATAGAGTGATAACACTCGGACCATGGTGGGCCCGCGTGTGCCCATTGGATGTGAGAACCGGAAAAGTCGGTGTGTTACTTTTCCCAAAACGCCCCCGCTTGCCCACGTCCCTCGGTCTTTTGCTTCAAGGTGGGGTGGTGATCTGGTCCGTCACGATGATTCTGATTTTTGGAAACCGGATGAAAACCGGGAACTGGCCCGAACCGGGCGTTCGACAATCGCTTCGATTGTGGTTCGTGGGTTTGGTCTCCCTCCCCATCCTTGCCGGCCTTGTTGCCGGAAACAGGTTCCTCGACCACCACGAACGGAATCTCAGGCGGGCTCTCGCCCATAGTCTTGAAAATCGCCTTCGGGCAATAGAACAGGATGTCGGCCGCAAGCTCGCAGCGCCGAAATTGCATTTGTACAAACTCCTTTCATCTTCATATCAAGGCGGCCGTCCCTTTCTCACCCTGCTCGAAGAGGCTTTTTCCCGCAAGGATCAAAGACCAAAAGTCCTTGATGAAATGCTGGAAAAAAGCCGTATCGCCGGAATTGAACTACTTTCGGTCTTCGTTTTCGCCCCCGGGACCATGACCTTCCAGGCCGGAAGTCTTGACATCGCATCAAAGGACAACCCCCAGGTACAGCCGCTCCTTCGCCGCCTTTGGGGTGGGATTCTGAAACCCTACGCTTCTGAACCCGCCTCGGTTACCGGGAACATTCCCGGTTCCGGCCTCTTTGGAGCGGATTTTTCGAATTTGCTGACCCTTAAATCAGCCTACTTAGATCGGGCTGATAAATTCTGGATCGGGGAAACCCAGCTCATGTGCTTGGCTACGCCAGTCTATTCCGGGAAAATTCCGAAATTCGTCGTGAGTTTCTTTTGGGACCAGGAAGCAAGAGCACGCGATTTCCTGATAGCGAGACTTCCACAGGAATCCCTTTCAAGCGATGATCTTATCGGAATCGGCTTCTTCCAGCGAACAGGATCGGCACTTCATTTGAAAGTCGCTTCGGGTTGCACGATCGATTTTCCAAATCTTGCCAGGGATGCCGTTCCCAGCGCCGCCTCCCCAAGGGTGCTTGGAGATGGAGCCCGCCTAGGGATAAGCATCGCGACCAGCGATTTCCCGAGGTTGCTTTTGATTGCCCAGGCATCGCTTTCCCCGGTCAAGGCAAAGATAGCTTCGGAAAGAATGCAGCTTCAAATTCTCTTCGCCGCTGCCCTTGCGATGGTTTTTCTGCTTGGAAACATAATGTCCCACTGGATGGCTTCCCCTATTATCCGCATCAGCAGCGGTCTCGATAAAATCGCCAAAGGTGACCTGGCAATCACGGTTTCCGAAGCCAGACCTGATGAACTGGGCGAGGCCGGCAGAATCCTTGATTCCATGACCCGAGAGCTCGCCGAGCGGAAAAAGCTGGCCAGGTTTGTTGCCCCGCAGGTCCTCGCCGCGGTAGCCGGCGGAAACCTTCGGCAGGCAGCGGAGGGGGAGAGAATGACGGCGACCGTACTCACCTCGGACATCCGCTCTTTCACCACCCTCTCCGAGACCAATTCTCCGCGTGATGTATTTCAGGCGCTGAACACCCACTTCCAGGCTATGACCGTTGCGATTCAAAGTCACGGCGGGGTGGTGGGGCAGTTCATCGGCGATGCCGTGGTCGCGGTTTTTTCCCCATCGATCAAATCTGTGACGGGTGGACGTGCTCACGCGGGGCGTGCTCTCGCCGCGGCTCGTGAAATGCGGTCCGCGCACAACATCATTCAATCGAGGCGGCGAGCCGCCGGTTTGTTCGGGTATGAGATCGGGATCGGCCTCGAAACCGGGGAGGTTCTATCCGGCATTGTTGGTGACGGGGAAGTGCGCCTGGATTACTCGGTCCTCGGGGAACCGGTCATCCGCTCCGCCGAACTCGAGAGCCTTTCACGACACGGCCATGCTTCAAGGATTATCGCCTCCACGATAGTGAGGAAAGCCAATCCCGCCGTCCGGTTCGATCAACTTCCCGACTTTGACGACGCTTGGGAGACTCTCGAAAGCCGAACCGAAAACCGTCCTCTATCCGGACCTGCCTCGCCGACCGCCGAGCACCCCGAAAACCAGGGCGAGGCGTGGCGCAAGAAGTGTGATGAGCAAGAAATGCCAAATCACCTCAAGAAATTCGGCAGTTACGAATCCCCGAAATTCCAGAAAACCACCGAGGCCACCGAGGCTACCGAGACCACGGAGGTCACCGAGACCACGGAGGTCACGAAGGTCACGGAGGGAGAAAATTCCGGGTTCCTTCGTAATCACGAACAGAAGGTTCCTCAGATAATCGAAAATCCCAGATCGCAAAGAGCATTCAAACATCTTGGCGGTGGTGTTCTTTCGATCGTGGCGATAATCTGGCTTCTTCCCCTTTTCATCTGGATTGGAGGGATCGACGCATGGCTCCAGACACTCAGAGACGCCGAACTTGCAACAACATTTTCGGCACTGGACGAAGATCGTCGATTCCTCCAACGAAAAGCATCACCTGAACTTGCCTGGATGGAATCCCTTCAGAAAATGTTTCCTGTCGCGCCTTTCAGCAATGGCTCCGCTCTTGATGCCGCCTCGGCAACCAATGCTATCGCGGCCCGGACGATCGAATCCTGTCGAAAACTCGAGAAGCGTTTTCCCGGGCTTTTCTGGGCATATCTTTCCGCGCCGACATTCAACAACACGGTCACGGCCTCTTTCAGCGAGGTGGAACTTGAATTCGCCTCTGAATCCGCCAAACATCTCTGGAAAAGTGATCCGGTCGCCCCCTGGGAGTTGATAGACCTGGGAAACGCCATGCCAGAGGGAAAATTCCAACCTGACGGAGCGAAGAACTGGAATCTCACTGGCGGAGGTTTCGAAACCGAAACCCGCTGGGACAGTTGTTTCTACCGGTTCCAGTCCGGACCCATCGTATCCCTGACAGCAAAGATCGGAATCCTGAGCCGGGAGCGCCATGATACAAATTCAGGGTTGATGATTCGAGGCGGCCTCGAAGGAAATTCGCCGTCGGCTTACCTTTGCGTCAGGCAAAGGCGATTGTCACTCGTCGTTCGAAAGGAACAGGGAACCGATGCCCGTGTTATCGCATCCCTGACACTGCCATTAGACCTAGATCGTATCTGGCTTCAGCTAACCCGTCTGCCAAATGAACATACCTTCAAAGCCTCCTTTTCGACCGATTCCCTTGAATGGAAGGAATTGAGAATTTTCAGCTTTCCCGTTGATTCCGACGCCTTTTGGGGGTGTTCCGTTTGCGCGGGAAACCGATCAAACCTCGACAAATTCTGGGATACCAATAACCTGACCCACGGCGGTCCGCTTCCAGACGGGCTTACATCGGAGACAGCCCGGATTTTGCTCTTTAGCCTGGGTTACGATTTCGTTGGAAATTTGTCTGACAAGATGAAGACGAAAGATCGCTTCAATCCTGAAAAGGTTCCCGAAACAAAAAAATTTCTCGAATTCGTTCGTGGCCCGATGAACGTATTCGCAGAAGGAATGCGGATGCCCATTGTAATCAATCTCTCGGGAAAGGATCGAACTGTTTTCTGGACGCCGTTTCTCTTGTCTGATTCCCTGTTTCAAGACCGGGATTGGGCCGACAGATCGGGCGGCGCGGGGCGCCGTTCCTACGACCCAGAGCGTCGGAATGAACGGGAAGAGGTACAGCGCGAAACACGGGGATTTTTGCTCCTGATCTTCCCGAAGGGCATCAAGCCGGGGCCGTTGCCCACCCCTGATCTTCTTCGTGAACTTCGGCGGCGGGGCGCGGAGGGCGCGGTCTCAAACCGTAACGTTGCATCCTTTTCGGCAGCCACACAAGGCTTCCACACAAAAATTACGGGAACCTCCCCTGCCATGGATTCAACCACCGACCCCGCCTCTGATAATTGGCGATACCTGAATTTCCAGGAACCGGGAGATGATGGAAGGAATCTGGTCATCGCAAGGCGATTGACCGATTGGAACAAGAAAACGTGGGTACGTCTGCTGACATGGTTTCTCCCGGGATGCTGGTTTGTGGGGGGGCTCACATTCCTGCTTCGATGGAAAATAGTTGGAATCGGGTCAGTCCCATTGAGAAGACAACTCCTTTCCGGTTTTCTGTTGGCGCTTGTTCCCAGCCTGTTTCTCGCGATTGTTACCCTGGAACGCTCGAGGGTTGAAGGGGAAATAAGGCAGAAGGAGGAATCCCGCCGCTTTCTTCAGGCGGCAATTGATTCGGTTGACGATGCCTCAGCGATCACCATGGCCTGGATGTCGGGCCTGGTGCTCCACGCCGGGTCCGGTTCAGACAATTTCAATTTGAAAAAAATGTTCGAAAATCTGACCAGTCGGGGGTTGGTCTTGAGGGACGTAAACCTTGTCGGAGCCGATGGAACTGGCAGAAGAGTTGCGTCCGATAACCCGGTTGAGCGTGAGTCGGCATTCGCGGCGATATTCTCCCAGTTTGCACGCGAGATGTCCAGAATGCGTGGATTGCCTGAGCCTGCCCGACTGAAAGGCAGCGAAGGTTCGGACATGCTTGTCGGAAGCCAGATCGATGAATTCATTCAGACCCTGACATTCGGCATCGGTCCCAGAATCGTCGCGGCCCTTCTTCTCAGCCCCTTCCATTTCCAGAATTGGGCAGCGGGCCAGTCTTTCCGGCATTTCTCGTTGCATGCCTATCTCCACCCGCATGGGAAACCCCTCCAGTCACTGATGGTGAATTGGGCAAGCGGAGAGTTCGAACGGCACCTCTTTTCACCCTTCAATACG
>MNYA01000150.1:5780-7342 GCA_001872985.1 bacterium CG2_30_54_10
TCCATGGAACCCGGTCAGAATCCGCCCGATTCAGGCGAGACGACCTTCGCTCCGACTGGCTCCCGAATTTGTTTCCCTACTGAAGAATTTTTTGTTCTATTTTCGCCTCGCAACCCCTTTCGACCATCGACTTGTCGAAACCGCACTAAAAACGGGCATTCCAGCGGTTGAGCGGCATGGGAAGGGCCGCGGGGAACATCTGGTCGCGATTCAGATGGCAAAGGAATTGGGAGGCATCTTTATCCGGGGGGATCTTCCCCTGGGAAGAATCATTGAGGACGCCCGGGGTATCTATCTCCTGCAGGAAGTTACCCTCATGCTACTCCTGATTCTCGCATTGATTCTTTCGTTGGTTATTTCCCGCCGATTCCTTTCCCCGGTACGGCTCCTCATGGATGCCGCGAAACGGGTTGCCGAGGGCGATTTCTCGGCTCGGCTCGAAGTGATCGATCGGACGGAGTTCGGCGTTCTTGCCGGAGCCTTTAACAACATGGCCCGGGAAGCCCAGGAGGGGAAACTTCTCGGCCGATTCGTTTCCGATGCCGTTCGCGAGACTCTTCGTGACGGCGGCATGGAGGCGGCTGCACGCGAAGGGAATGCCGGTCGGGCCGTTGTCCTTTTCGCCGGAATCGGCGGGTTCAAGGAACTACTTCGAACCGAAGAGCCGGTCCGCCTGATTGCCATGCTCAACAACGCATTGGCCACCATGTCCCGCGCCGTTCGAGCCGAGGGCGGAGATGTCGATAAGTTCATCGGAGAGAAGATGCTGGCTTTTTTTCCCGTTTCCGACGATGGGAATCCGGCCTTGGCCGCCCAACGCGCCCTTCGGGCTACCTTGAGCCTTCTTGAAAAACTTCCCTCTACTCTGGAAGGCCTTTCCTTACGCCCAGCGGCAGGTTTGACTTTCGGCCCGGTTCTTTTCGGTATGATGGGCGCCGCCGAGGTCAGGCTCGATATGACGATTCTCGGAGATACCGTCAACCTCGCATCCCGCCTCGCCGATCTGGCCGCCAAAGAGCCCGGCGGCGGGACCATTGTTGACGGCAATTTTGCCGCTTTGCTTGGGGAACAAGTGACGGATCAAAGTCGAACATCCACGGCAAGGATCGATGACGTCAACCTTGCTGCCCCTCCAGGGGAACCCCATGCATACGCAGGCTCAAGGCACGCACCCGCAAACCCTCCGCCCGTATCAGGCTGCCGCCTCAACCGGCTCCCCATCACGACGGTCAAGGGAAAAACCCGCGAGGTAACCATCTTCAAGGTTGTAACCGGGTAATCCAGCTTCATTGGCACAGAGAGGCGTGGGTTGGAAGTTGCCGGGTGAAAAGGGAAAGGGGAGTTCTTCACCTCCTTGATTCCGATGGCCTTTGCCTTGATTACTTGAGAGGGCTAAAATCGTATCTTGTCAAAAAGAGGGGGCTCGCGCGAATGCCACTAAGTTAAGCCAAATTTTGACTTTTCTGATGACTTCAAATCCGAGTTCATCCATGTTTATCCGTGTAAAAATTCTTTCTTGGTGGCTTATCTTTGTGCCATTCGGGGCACGCGCCCCCTCTCGG
>MNYA01000149.1 GCA_001872985.1 bacterium CG2_30_54_10
CACTTCAGCAGGCTAAACACTTACCTAAACTCTTACTTTCTTTCCTTCCCCTCCAGATCTGCGTTAATCCGCGTTTATCTGCGGCAAAAAAATCCTTTTCTTTTTTCTATTTTTTCGTTTCCCCAGCTTTCTTCGTCCTTCTTATTTCAAACCGCTAAACTCTTACGAAATATGAAGTTGCCTTTTCAGCGCCCCCAATGGGTTCCTTCTGGTGTCCTGTCAGGCCCGCGTCGAACCCGTTGACCGGGCAGGTTTGGCGTGGTATCCTACCGACTTCCCCGGGCAGGGTCGTTCCGGTTTTAGCTTGAACCTGTTGGTGGAATCCATAGAGATGGTGGGGGCGTCCATGAAACAAAAGATTTCCGATGCGATGGAATTTCTGAATAGCCGGGTTTCCCGCGTTCCTGAAGTTGCAGTGGTATTGGGTTCAGGCCTTGGAAGCTTTGCCGACAGCATGGAAGAGCGCATCGGAGTGCCGTATGAGGATATTCCCCATTTCCCCATTTCCACGGTAAAAGGCCATTCCGGGCAACTTGTCTTCGGAACCTGGAAAGGCAAGCAGCTTGTCGTGATGCAGGGTCGATTCCACTTTTACGAAGGGTATTCGATGGCTGATGTGACCTTCCCGATGCGAGTAATGCATGCATTGGGAGCGAAAGATCTTATCATCACGAACGCTTCCGGCGGCCTGAATAGAAATTTTCAAATCGGGGATCTGATGATCGTGACAGATCATATCAACTTCATGGGCGGCAACCCCTTGACCGGTCGGAATGATGATAGCATCGGGCCACGTTTTCCGCCGATGCAGAACGCCTACACCCCCGAGCTCGTCAAACTTGGAATGGAGATTGGCCGTCAGATCGGGGCGCCGATTCAGAAGGGCGTCTACCTGGCCGTCAGCGGGCCCAACTACGAAACGTCCGCCGAGCTTCGGGCGTTCAGGATCATGGGCGCTGACGCTGTCGGAATGTCGACTGTTCCTGAGGTCATTGTCGCGGTTCATGCCGGCATGAATCGCATCTTCGGCGTCAGTTGCGTGACCGACATGGCCACCGGTGAAGGTTCCGAGGCGGTCGACCACAAACTGGTCATCAAAGCCGCGGCAGCGGCCCAGCCGTATTTTCTCAAGCTCCTGCAAAGGGTGATCGAGAGGCTTTGAGCCGTGCATGACAAACTGCAAGCGATCTGCGATCTGTTTGATAGTCTGACAGATAGCCTGTCAAACCCGGCTGTTCTCAGCAACCCGACCGAATTTCAGAGGGCCGCCAAGAAAAGAGCCGAGCTGGAGCCTATCCGGAATGCTTTCGCCGAGTTTCAGAAGGCCGAGCGCAACCTACAGGAAACGCAGCTAATGCTCGATTCCGAAAATGATCCTGAGATGCGCCGGTTGGCTGAAGAAGAGATTTCCGGTCTGAAGCCGAAGATCCAAAAGCTCGAGCGGGACATGAAGCTCTTGTTGATTCCAAAGGATGAAAACGACGCGAAGAACACCATCGTTGAAGTTCGCGCCGGAACCGGCGGAGAAGAGGCCGCGCTGTTCGCGGCCGATCTGTTTCGTATGTATTCTCGTTTCGCCGATCACCAGGGCTGGAAAACCGAAGTGATGAGTTCCAGCGAAACCGGGATCGGCGGCATCAAAGAAGTGATTTTTTCGGTTCAGGGAATCGGCGTATACGGGAAGCTCAAGTTCGAAAGCGGCGTTCATCGGGTACAGCGGGTACCCACAACCGAGGCTTCGGGCCGTATCCACACCTCGGCGGCGACGGTCGCGGTTTTACCTGAAGCCGAAGAGGTCGATGTCAAGATCGATGAAAAAGAGCTTAGAATCGATGTTTTTCGGTCATCCGGCCCGGGCGGGCAAAGCGTTAACACGACCGATTCCGCGGTTCGCGTTACCCACATTCCAAGCGGAATCTCGATCAGTTGCCAGGACGAAAAGAGCCAGCATAAGAACAAGGCCAAGGCGCTTCGGATTCTCCGCGCAAGGCTGCTCGACAACGCTCGCGCTGAACAGGACAAGAGCCGCGCGGATAACCGCCGAATGCAAGTCGGAACCGGCGATCGTTCCGAGCGGATCCGCACCTACAATTTTCCGCAGCAGCGTATGACCGACCATCGGATAGGTCTTACCTTGTACAAGCTGACGGATATCCTTGAAGGCGGTCTCGAAGAGATAATCAGAAGCCTGATCGAAGCCGACAATCTGAAAAAATTGTCGGAGACAGATATAACGGAAAAACTTGGTCGGTAGGCCTGAGACTGGCAGGAAAAGTGAATGTCCGTGAAGCCGTTCGACACCTTTCCGGAGAGTTAACCTCAGCCGGAATCGTCGACTCCAGGCTGGAAGCCTCACTTATTGTTTCGCACGTCCTGAAAGTCGATCGGGGAAACCTTCTCCTCGCAACCGATCGGGTTCTGATGGAGAGCGAACTTGAAGCTGTTTTCAAATGCTTGCGACGTCGGGTTCTACATGAACCGCTCCAGTATGTCTTCGGCGAGTGGCCTTTTCTCGACCTTCAGCTGGAGGTCAGTCCCTCGGCTCTTATTCCACGCCCCGAAACGGAGGAGTGGGTCGATCGTCTTCTTGAAACCCTGATTCCGAAATATCTCGGAGCAAATAGCATTCGATGGTTCGCGGATATCGGCGCCGGAACAGGGGCAATCGGACTCGCGCTCGCTAACGGGCTTCCGTTGAGTTGTGGGCTCCTTTGTGACATTTCCCCTGAGGCCGTGACACTTGCCCAACGCAATCTGGCAAGGCACCCGGCGGCCGCTTCCAGACTTTCCCTCATACTTGGCGATCTCACTCTTTCACTCCATGATTCAGCCTTCGATCTGGTTGCCTCCAATCCTCCATACATCAAGTCCGCGGATATGCCCGGGTTAATGCCCGAGGTTCGCGATCATGAACCCCGGATGGCGCTCGATGGCGGAAAATTCGGAACATCCATTATCGCCAGGCTGTTGGCCGATCTCGGTCGGGTTCTGCGTCCCGGGGGATTGGCCGCCTTCGAACACGGTGACGGGCAACGCCCTTCGATTCTGGCTCTTCCCGCTCCTGGTCTTTCATTGCTGGAAGCAGGCAATGACGCCTGCGGTCGCGAACGGTTTCTCGTTTGGGTGAAACGATGACCGAACGAATTTTATTGTCCGATCTTCTGAAAGACGAAAACCGGCTTTCCCGGTTCATCTTGGAAATGCGTTCAGGCGCTGTTGCGGCGGTGCCGACCGACACCTTGTACGGGCTTGCGGTGGATAGTGATTCAGCGGCCGGAGTTTCCGCGGTTTACGATCTCAAAGGGCGGGATGCAAGTAAGCCGCTCATACTATTCCTTTACGATTCCGCTGATCTTGGTAAACTTGAGATATTTCCTTCTCCATCCCAGAAACGCGTCCTGGAGCAATTCTGGCCGGGGCAATTGACCGTGGTTTTTCCGCTGCCCGCCGCAAAGCCTGAGAATTTCGGATGGAACCCGGGAAGCCACAACGGGCATCGAGCCCGCGGTGAACGCGGTGAGAAAGCCTTTGGGTTGTTTGGCAATCACGCTTTCGGGTTTTCCACCCTTGGAATTCGGGTTCCCGACCACCCGGAGCTCCGTCGACTTCTTTCAGTGTATCCAGGCCATCTTTTGACCACCAGCGCCAATCCTTCCGGAGCCGAGCCGATTTGCGACCCTGACGAGATTGCCAGGGCTTTCTCACCGGGGCTTCATTGGCTTCTCGACGGCGGTATTTTGCCGAAATCATCAGCATCCACCGTTCTGGATGTCTCGAGTTCACCCCCCCGAATTCTCCGTGAAGGAAGGATTTCCCGAATCGAGCTTGCCTCGACCGGAATTTTCGAGGCTCAGCGAGCTTAATGGCGAGATTAGACTACCAAAGGAACCTGAGAATCATCACAAAGCCTTGTTAAGAAATAACTGTCACATTCTGGTTCATCGACTGGCCATAGGGGCCCGTAAAAACAACAACCATCGTCATGGTTATTGTTTAACGGCCCCGAAGAAACCCAAGGAAACAGCGCTCGCAAAGGCCGCGGAAAAATCCGAAAGAAGAATTTTGGAACGTTTGTAAATCACGTGGTAGAATGTCTGCGCGGAAAACAACCTCCTTAAAGGAACCATAACCAGTCACCATGCCCAAGAACATCTCGACCCAGGTCAAACTGATCGGTTTTCTGGTCGTTGCCCTGCTCATTCCAATCGGGTTGGCTAATTTCATTTTTTACAAGGCACGCGACATCACCGGTCAGCTCAATGTCATGCTGGCCGTAAAGAACCTTCAAAAACAGAACGAGTCGAATATGGAGTTTCTGACCTATCTCCAGTCCGTCAATGCCAAACTTGATAAGCTCGTGAGCGGAATCAAGAATCTTGAGTTCTTTTCCCGGGTATTCCTGATTGCCTCACTGGCGATCGTTCCGCTGGCAGCAGGGGCTTTCTGGCTTTTCCTCGCGACCATCACGAATCCAATGCGCGAAGTTCTATCGAAGCTCTACCAGTTTCGTAATGAGGACAAATCCTTCGCCGAGATCGATTTCTTTCAGACGGCTGCAGAGTTCGATCGGTTTTTGCAAACCAGCCAGAATATCCTTTCGGAAACCCGGTCGATTGCGCAAGAGCTTATTAGAAAAATCGAGCCGATGACTAACATGGCTGTTTTCTCCGATGATAACGTCAGCCATTTTTTCACCGATGTGCAGGAAATTTCCCGCAGTTCCAATTACGTCGCAAACACCGTCGAAGCAACCACCGCAAGCATTGAAGAAGTTTCCACATCTGCCCAGACAATCGCCGATCGTTCGATGACTGCCGCTAAAGACAGCTCCGGAGCTGCCAATGTCGCCACATCCGGGCGGCAAGCTGTTACAGAGACGATCGGCACTATGGAATCGATCAAGGACGAGGTCATGGCACTCGAAGATCTGATCGAAAACCTGAATTCAGCAAGCAAGCAGATCGGTGAGATAGTCAATACGATAACCAACATCGCACATCAAACCAACCTGCTTGCCCTTAACGCCGCAATCGAGGCTGCACGCGCCGGAGAACATGGGCAAGGCTTCACCGTCGTCGCCGAAGAGGTCCGGAAACTGGCTGAGGAGTCGGAAGAGGCCGCGGAAGACATCGGCAAAAAGATCAAGGGAATGCTCGAAAAAACTGGAAACGCCGTCCAGACAATTGGAAAAGGCACAGCGAAGGTCATCGAGGGCGTAACTGTCGCGAATGTGGCCGGGAACAACTTGACCCTTATCGTCAACTCGGTCACCAGCGTGAACAAGATGATCCAGGAGATCAGCAACGCCAGCAGCGAACAGTCGTCCAATATTGAATCACTCCGAAAGAGCATCGAGAGCATTTCCGGCGCAACCAAGATCGCCAGCGAAGGAACCAAGCGTGTTGCCAGCGCGGTTTCGGAGCAATTGAACTACATTCGGCAATACATCAGTGTTTTAAAGGAACTGCTGACCCTTGTCCAACTCATGTCTGAAATGTTGGACAAGTTCAATTTCCGATAGTGAAAGGCACTGAAACGTGCATCATCTCAATAATCCGGGGGAAGCATGAGACCAGACCGGAGGGTGCAAAGCGCCCCCTTTTATTGAGAGGTTGCTAATTTTCTTTCGGAGAGGCGACAATTGTCCAACCAGGATTCGTTTGAAAGCCGCTTGAGACTTTCCGCATTTGTTTTCATCGCCGCGGTCGCCATTCTCATACCGCTAAGCATTTTGGGTCAAGGCTTCCTGCCGGGTGATGACGCGCTTTTTTACGCCGCCAAGGTGATCTCCGGAAAGACCTGGGACCAGATCATCTTCCATGCTCCGGGTATGCAACTGGAGTATCTGAGGTTCGGCTGGAACAAGATCCTGGAGGCGGTTCACTGGATTTCCGGGGCTGACCAGGATTTTCTCGTCGGATTCGCGGTCGTCTTCCAGTTCTCCCTGTTCGTCCTCCTGCCCTGCTTGATTTTTTCCCATGCCGAAACCTGGATCGCCGGACTGCTTCTCCTGTCCATCTGCATTCCGCACGAAATGGAGCGTTTTCTCATCGGAAGGCCGATGACGTTTTCGATCACCGCTTTCGTCATGATCCTTCTCATGCTGGGGAAAAACAATTCCCAACCCACCGCGAGTACCTGGACACTATGCGGAACCATGGTAGCTCTTGGAACCTACGTCCATGCCCCCTGGTATTTCTTTTTCCTCCTTCCGGGGTTCATCCTCGCCCGATCGTGGAAAAAGGCAAGTCTCCTCTTCCTGACCATCATGGCCGGAATCACCGTGGGCGCACTCTTGACCGGGCATCCGGTCGAGTTTTTGGGGGAATTTTACAGGGCCTATTCCAGATTGGCCGCCCATGTTTCGAATCCAAACTTTCTGGTGACCGAGTTGCGCCCGATTCCACTGAATTTCCAGGTTTTCATACTGGTTGCTCTCGCGCTTTTCCTCTTGAAGGATTGCCGAATCCCGCTTGCAGGGACGTTGGACAACCCGATTTTCCTGTCGTTTGTATTTGGGGCTTTTGCAGGCACGCGAACCGGCCGAATTTGGCTGGATATCGGTATTCCGGCCCTTGCCGTGTGGCTGGCCTGGCAGGGGGAGCTGGTTCTGAAAGCCACTCAGGGATACGCCGGTTTCCGGAAACTTCTGACCACGGTGATCGTAGGAGGAGCGCTCTTCCTCAACCTGACCCCGGATTTCTCGGAACGGTGGACATCCCGAAGCAGGGAGGTCTTCCTGAGTCAGGAAAATCCCTTCCACAAAGGGTGGTTGCCCGAAACCGGTGGAATCCTCTACAGTCCCAACATGGGGATCTTCTACGACACTTTCTACTCCAATCCCAGGGCCGATTGGAAATATATTCTGGGGTTCGAGGGTTCCCAGATGCGTGACGAGGATTACGAGATCAGGAGGGAAATGCTCTGGAACCGCGAGCGGCCTGAATTCGCGAAGACGTTCCTGCCCTGGATCCGCAGAATGACGAAGGCGGATCGTTTCGCGGTCAAGGGCTTGGTGCTCGAAGGACCTTTCATGGAACTGGAATGGAAATATTTCGGCAGCTCAGTTTCCGTCGGCCGGAAGCCCCTTCCGAAGAGCGTTCCGAAAGAACCACTGAACGAAGTTGCCACCGATTCACTTAGAAGGTGAGTGAGAAAAAATCGTATTGAGCTGATACAAAAAATCGTATCAGCTCAATAATTCGTAACTTCTCAATAATTCCGGGCAAAAAAGGCGGTTTTTCAGAAGTTGGCTATTTCCGTCATTCCCGCGAAGGCGGGAATCCAGCCTAACCCAAAGCCTGGATGCCCGCCTCCGCGGGCATGACGAAAAGTTTCCCGGGGTTATTGAGAAGTTACCATTTTAACCTTTCAAATGGGGTGAAAACCA
>MNYA01000389.1 GCA_001872985.1 bacterium CG2_30_54_10
AAATCGGAGGAATGACGGCGGCGAACAAACCAGTATGTAAAGAACCCGATCAGGAGGATCGAGAAAAGAAGGATATTGCGGAACCGCACCTGCCGCAAACGTTCTTCTTCCGCCATTGCAAAGAAACCGACCCTGACAACGACCTTTTTCCCATAATCAGTTACGATAGGCAAAGCGGCTTCGACCAGAGAAATTGTCTGAGATGGATCGGTCGTCGGAAAAAATTTCAAATAGGGCGTCTTTAGGGCTTCACTTTCGACATCCTGGAGCGCCCCGACCGAGATCGCGGAAGTTTCGGCTTTGGCCAGAATTTCCCCGGTAGTCTGCTGAACGACCGCGTAAGCAACTCCCTCCTCGGCCAGAAGGTTCGAGAGCCGCGGAGTGAGGTCGATTCTCCGCTTCAGAAGCGCATTGACCTCTCGGGAGAGAAGCTTGATTGTCGTCTCCCGGCGACTGGAGAATCTTGCTTGAACCTCTTCACGGTCGGCGGCGGAAAAATAATAAGCAAAACTAGACAGGGTCAGCAGAATGATGAAGAGAAAAAGCCGCTCAAAATACCGGTTTTCGGTGCTGAACAGCATGTGTCACCGACGCCCCATCATTTGTACAAAAGCGTCGGCCAGGGAAGGGTCAAACTGACTGTTCCGGCACCGGCTAATTTCTTCAAGAGCAGTTCGGGTGTCCATGGCTTTTCTGTAGGGTCGGTCGGAGGTCATGGCATCGTAGGTATCGGCGACGCAGATGATACGGGCGGAAAGAGGGATTTCCTCGCCTTTCAAGCCGGTTGGATAGCCGTGACCATCATATCTTTCGTGATGATGCTTGATTCCGGGGATTATTTTACTCAAAAAATCGACGTTCGCCAGGATTCGGACCCCGAGGTCAGGGTGCGACTTGATAACACCGAACTCCTCGTCCGTAAGTCGGCCAGGTTTGTTGAGAATGCTTTCGGGAATTCCGATTTTTCCGATGTCGTGGAGTGTCCCTGCAAGGCGGATCTCCTCGATCGCTTCGGCTGAAAGGGAAACCTCGCGGGCCAGCTCGATTGATAACTGGGTAACGCGTTCAGAATGTCCGTGGGTATAACTATCCTTGGCATCAATCGCCGAGGTGAGCGCGGACAAGGTGTGGATATATGCCTGCTGAAGATTCAGGAAAAGGCGTGCGTTCTGTATTACGAACGCGATCTGGCTGCTTAGGATTTTCAGAAGGTCGACATCTTCGGATGAATAGGGGAATTTTCCGGATTTGTTTGAAACCTGGATGATTCCGAGGATTACTTCTTGGGCTGAGAGCGGCAGGTAGAGAGCATTGCGCAGGGTCACAGCACTGATGCGGTTTGCTTCATCCTGCCCAAACTCGCTATTGGCGAGATCTTCAACGATCAAGGGCTTCTTGGTTTTCAGCACCTGCATGACCACCGGGGACATCAGCTTGTCTTCAGAAACGAAGCTGCCAGGGCCGGTGTGCAGTTGAACCTGGTTGAAGCTGGGTTTCATGTCATATTCCTGCAAGAGGATGACGGATGCCACTTCGCTTGAGGTGCCGTCTCTCGCCACGGATAGGAACTTATCGACGAGGCCGGCCAAATTTAAATTGCTGATGATCTCTTTTCCGAGGATAAAAACATTGCTCAGGACTAAAAGGCGTTTGAACATTTTCTCGTAAAGAATCGCGCTTTCGAGCGAAACGGCGGCTTGCCGGGCGAGGATCGGCAACAATTCGCAAACATTTTCGGGGGCGGAGGAGTTCAGCTTCAGACCGATCACACCGAGCATCCGATGCCTTCGAGTCAAGGGGAGGATGATGAAATCATCAATGGTTATCAGTTCGCTCTCGGATTCCTGCCATTGGGGGTATTCCTTGTCGAATTTTGCCAGCAGGCTCGACATTTTTTCATCCAGGATCTGGTTGGTGATGCGAACGTCGAGTTTGGACGTATCGGGCTGGGCCAAGGCAAAGAAGGAACATTCGGCTTTGCACAGGATCAGCGCCTTTCTCAGGATCGCCTTCAAAAGCGAATCAAGCTCGATGAAAAAACCAGTCTCCTCCAGGGATAACAACTCCTGGATCTGGTTCTTCAGGAGCTGATTTTCCTGAAAAAGGCCATCTTGTGGATTGGCTGCCTTTGGTAAAAACCATGATGTATTGAACATGGTGAGGCTTTATTCTAGCACGGCGGCGGGGGAATAACAACGCGCCGAAAACGGAGTGTCGGAAGCTGCAAAGCAACCCCTTGGGAAATCACTCCCGAATGATGCGGCCTTCGGTGGCAAGGTGGGTGGCGCCTGATGCGCACAGTACGGCGAGGTAACTCCGAACGGACTCTCTTTGAAGGGGCCCGTATTGGATTTCCTTTCCTCGTTTAAAGGCCAAGAACCCGTCTCCCCCCTCGGCCAGGAAGCTATTGGTGGTGACCTTGTAGATACTCGAAACATCAAGGGGTGCGCTTCCGACCAGAACCTCCTTCAGCTCGAAGTCGTCCGCTTCACGGTTGGCGAACTTGTAGCGGCAGCCGGAAACCTGCAGCAGGCCACGTTTCAACGAGGCAGAAGTGGACAGAACCTCGAGAATATCCTGGCCGGAGAGATTCATCGTTACGACCTGGTTATCGAAGGGGAGCACCGAAAACAGATCGCCGAGAGTGAATATTCCCGACTTCAGGTCACTCTGGATGCCGCCGCTATTCATGAAAGCGATATCTGATTTGAACAGGTCGCGCATCGAGTCCGCGACCAGATTTCCGATCGGGCATTCCCGATCGTAACAGCGCTCGTAATCAGCATCGAACTCCCCGACCCGCTCGGACTTCAACTTGTCAATGTTTCCTGCGCGGTTTTTGATGAATTCTTCGATGGAAGGATCCGGAGTGATCTCATCGCAAAAAACAGGGAGTCGGCGCCCTCGCATGGAAACAACCTTTCCAGCATAGGGAGGGAGTTCGAGGTCGAGGACATCAATCTCTTTGGACTGATTGTATCCGCTAACCGTTTTGATGATAATCCCGTCTTTTTCAAACGGCGCGGGGGCATCGACTTCGAAATCGACCATGACCAGAACATCAGGCCTGGCCGCCACGATCTGTGCCCATTCTTCGTCTGTCATGCGTTCATCGTCATACAGTGAAAGGACCACCACCAGATCGACCCCGCGGTCGCGAAGCGAGGTTACCCTCTCGGCCAGCTCCTTGCCCGGAGGGAGGAAACGCAGACCAGCTACATTCATGGAAGATGTGAGAACGGGTGTTTGCGGGGGAGTCAGCCCGAGAACACCAATCTTGAGGCCGCCACCCGGATTCAGGATAAGATCTTTCTTCAGAAATGGAGGAGGATCACCGGAACCCATTTCCGTGATATTCGACGAAATGAAAGGGAAACTGGCCACGCCTGAAAGCTCTTCAAGCCTGGCGCAGCCGAAGGTGAACTCGATGTTTCCCACCAGCATCCCATCGATCTTCAGGCGATTTAGGGCGTCAATGGAAGTTCCGCCACGCGAGAAATAAGAGTCTGCCGTCCCGGAGATCTCGCTTCCGATCGAAAGAAGACTGTAGGGATCGCCCGAAAGCGAGGCGATCTGAGTTGCCATGCAGGATTTAAGAAAAGCCGCCCCGCCCATGCGACTCCCTTTGTAGGGTGGAAATTTCGCAGTCAGCGGCTTGATCCGACCTTTGGAAACCCCAACCAGGAAAAGATGGTAATTCCGGTTGCTCTGAGGAAAAAAGAGGAGGACAGCTATCGACACCAGAACAACAGCGGAGGCGACGAGGAAAAGACGCCCAACGACCCCGGATCTGTTGTAGATCATGGAGCCATTGTAGTATTTCAAGCGCAAGGAATCAAGTTTCGTAACTTCTCAAAAAAGGGGGGCACGCGCCCCCCTTTTTTGAGAAGTTACCTCAATTCGATCATTCACACGTCAATAAATCGAAAAGTCAGGCCTCGGCGGCAGCTTTCTCCATGTCCTCGTCGGAGATATCCTCGTTGTGATAGCAGTCCTGAACATCATCGTTCTCTTCGATGTTGTCCATTAACCGCAGTAACTTTCCAACATCATGGCCCGTAACTTTTACCGTAGTCTTCGGAAGCATCGTCTGCTTCGCCTCGTCGACCTTCAAACCCTTCGCCTCAAGTTTTGGCCGAACATCGAGATAGGCGGACGGGTCACATGTGATCTCAAAACCGTCGGGAAGAACCCGGAGATCATCCGCTCCACATTCGAGAACGGCGTCGGTCAGGCTGTCCTCGGTTGCGGTGGGGTTGGATTCCTTGGAGAGAAAGAAATATCCCTTATTCTCGAACATGAAACTGACGCACCCGGGAACTCCCATGTTCCCACCGCCCTTGCTCAGGATCTTACCGATTTCAGCAACGGTTCTGTTTTTATTATCAGACAGACAACGAATGATGACGGCAACCCCGCCCGGGCCGTAACCCTCATATGTCATTTCCTCGTAGGTCACTCCATCGAGCTCGCCGGTGCCCTTTTTGATTCCCCGGTCGACGTTGTCCCTGGGCATATTGGCATCCTTGGCGGCTTGCAATGCACTCCGCAAACGCGGATTCGAATCAGGGTCGCCCCCTCCGGTACGTGCTGCAATGGTGATTTCCCTGATGATCTTTGTAAAAGCCCGCCCTTTGATAGCGTCGGTTTTGGCCTTGATGTGCTTGACCTTGGCCCACTTATTGTGTCCGGACATGGAACCCTCCTCGCCGAAGATCTGTCTAAAACTGGTCGAGGGAGTATACCACGTTTTACCCTGTGCTTCGCAAAAATAATGTGGCAATTTTTATAACTTCTCAAAAAGAGTGGCCATGCGCCTGATAGGCCCAATAATCCAAATTTTAGGAGAATGCGATCTCAAGCCCCGCCGAGCTCGTCGGGATCCTGGGCTAGAACGTTAATAAATCCTAATTTTTCTACAATCCCGATGGCCTCAAGATACTCTTCGTCAGTGATCTTTCTATCGAGACCGGGAATTTCGGGCGCCCGCCAAGCGGGGAAATACTGGCACATAAGGCTTATGCAAACTTCTGTTCCCAGAGCGCCGGCAAGCCACTCGAAGGAAACCCGTGTCCCCTGCAAACCGCCTGGAAGGACCAGATGACGTACGATCAGCCCCCGTGCCCCGATTCCATCACGGTTGGTATCAAGGTTTCCTACTTGACGAAACATCTCGATTATGGAAGCCCGGGAATGGGTTACGTAATCATCAACCCGTGAGATTCGTCCGGAAATCAAATCGTCGCTGTATTTCAGGTCGGGGAGGTAGATATCCACAATGCCGTCAAGCAAGCCCAAAACCTCGAGGGTTTCATAACCAGAGGTGTTGTAGACAAGCGGAAGCTGCAAGCCCTTTTCCCGGGCGATTATGAAGGCTTCCAAGAGGAGGGGTGAAAACTGGGTCGGGGTGACGAGATTGATGTTATGGACTCCGCGCTTTTCGAGCTGAAGCATGCGTTCCGAAAGTTCTTCGGGCTCCATTTCACGGCCATTTCCAAGTTGGGAAAAAGGGTAGTTTTGACAGAAACAGCATTTCAAGGTGCAGTGCGAGGCGAAAATAGTTCCCGAACCGCCGGTACCCGAGATGGCGGGTTCTTCCCCCCGGTGAAGCGCCCATGAAGCCAATTTCAAACGTCCACCCGCCCCGCAGAACCCTAACTGCCCTGAAAATCGGTGAGCGCCGCATTTCCTGGGGCAAAGCCTACAGGGATCCATGAGAGCTTTCAGTGAAACGACCCTGTCCCTCGCCTCAACCATTGAAATCATTGTTCCCGAGAGTTACCGAACTGATACCCAGCGATTCCCCCGCGATGACAAAATGTCGCCTTCCTCCATTTTGCCTGTTGATCACCTTGGGGAATACGACCCGGGTCAGTTGCTTGAGTCGACCATCGAATGTGTCTGGCGCAGGATCTCGTCGATCAGCTTACGGCCTTCCCCGAGCATGCCATGGAATCTTTCGGTCAGGTCGCGAACATACTTTACATCTTCGATTGAGGCACAGTTCAGCTTGGCGTTGATCATTGCCCCTTCGAGTGCGGTATATGCCTGAAGCGCCCCGACTGCCCAGTCGGAAATAGCATTCCGGTTGACCTTGTTGAGCGAGCCATGGAACATCCGAAGCAGTTCGAGGGAATGGTCGCACACGAGAAGCGGAGCCTCATTGGCGATTTTGCTTGCCTCGGACATGGCCAGCTTGCGCCGTGTTTTTTCGACGTCATCCGTCCTTGGGAAGGCCATGGCTTCCATGATGCGGTCGCACCCATCCGCATCGCGGTCAACGCATTCGAGAAGCACGGTGAGCTGCTCCTCGACCTTGGTTTTCAACGCCTGGTTTGCCGCATCGAAATCGAGATATTTCTTTTTCCCGATCGTCAGAGAGAGCACCATTTTTGCGAGAGCCGCGGAAAGAGCCCCTGCCAATGCGGAAACGCAACCTCCGCCCGGGGCAAAGGAGTTGGATGCCACGGCAAGGGCGAAATCCCTCAGCGATTTGGGGGTCATGCGTTCGGTCGACATAGCTGAGCTCCTTCGATCATTCGTAGTTGATAGGAACACCCCGAGCCACGGCCTCTTCGCGAGCCAGGTCGGTCAAAAGCGCGCCGCGCGGGACAAAAAGTGGTTGCATCGCCTTGAATGCATCAAGGACATCGTCGCGGGTCAACACCGCCCGTCCCCCAACCGCCGGTCGCCCAAGAATCGCACGCCGCGAGCGATTCAAGCCAAAAATGACGGAATCGAAACCATCGCGGGAGAAACCGCTCACAGCGCCAATTCTGACAGAGTCCCAGTATCGGCGGTAGATTTTGGAATAATGAGGATTCAAAAGGGCGTCATCCCGAGGAATGCATGAAGACTCAAGAAGGATTGGCTTTCCACAATCGGCCATAGCTCCAAAAACCCTTGATGGAAAGGAGTCACGGATTCCAAGAGCGAACTTCGCCAGGGAATTCAGGCTAAGCGGAGCAACGATCAGAAGGTCGAAAAGACCGATTCTGGCAAGGACGAGGTCAGCTTCAGACTCGGTGTGGATTTTCCACTTTGCCGCCAGAGGGCGCAACAGGCCGTGTTCCTGACAGGAATGCGAAAGTGCTATTTCAGAAGGGGCAAGCCCGGCAATGCCAACTGCGAAATCCGGGAAAAAGAACAAGCCCCCTTCCGGGAAACAGGCGACCAGAAGCGGTTTAATCGAAGAATCGGCAGCAACCGTGGGCGGGTGGTTCATAACCTCCGGTAAGAATACCCTTCCCGTCCATCTGAAGTCAAATC
>MNYA01000067.1 GCA_001872985.1 bacterium CG2_30_54_10
CCAAATTCTCCATTCATCATTCATCATTCATCATTCATCATTCATCACTCATCATTTCCTCTATCTCCACTTCTCCTAAATTCCTTCGTTCTCCATTTTTTCAAACGGCTAAACTCTTACTTCAAAGCAGGCATTGAAACATGAATTTAGTGAAGTTTGGCAGTTACGGTACCAAAGAATGCTAACCACCTAAATAAATTCACGAAAACCACTGATGCCACTGATGCCACAGAACTCACAGAGAGAGAAATTTAGTGTTCTTTGGTAATCATGGTGTGAGGAAAACGGTCACCCATATTGGAGCCAGGTTGCATAATGTCAACAAAATGGTACGGGGGCTACTGAAGCAATTTCAATTCGGGAATGCAAGATGGTACAAATTCTTCAGTCGCTGGAGGGTTTTCAGAAGCTCGGATCCAATTGAATCGCTGCGTCCACGGGCATTCCCGGTTTGAGCTCCTGATCGGGGTTCCTGACATCGATTTTGATTCTATAAACCAGCTTCACCCTCTCTTCGTGGGTTTGGATGGACTTTGGGGTGAACTCTGCCTAAGCGGAAATGAAAGTAATTTTGCCTTCGTATTTTTTTTCAGAGAAGGTATCGCAAGATACAACAACCTTTTGTCCAAGCTTCACAAGCGGGAGGTCGGTCTCCGGAATGAAGGCCCGTATCCAGACCTTGCGAAGATCGGCAACAGTGATGACCGGAGTTCCCGGGGAAACAAATTCGCCCGGCTCGATGTTATGCGAGAGAACGACTCCGCTGATCGGGCTGTTCAGAACACAGTTTTCCATGCGTGTCCGGGCAAGGTCGATGGCCCTGCTTGCAAGTTCAAGGCGTGCCTTGGCCTGAGCGATGGCTTCTGCCCGGGGACCATGTCTGATGAGCGCAAGCCGTTCCCGGAATTCGTTCAGGGAATTTCTGGCAGCCTCGATCTGCTCCTTGCGCGGACCTTCCCTGGCAAGGCTGAATCTGGCTTCGGCTTCGGCCAACCGCGCCTGGGCCATGTCGGAAGCCGCTTTTGCGTTGTCGAGGTCGCGATTGGAGATTGCGTTTTTCTCGAAGAGACGGCTCTGGCGCACCAGCTCGACTGCGGAATTCGACGCATCCGTTTTGGCTCTGTAAAGTGCGGCCTTTGCCACCTCGATTTCCTGGGTTCGCGTTCCGGCAAGAAGTTCGGAAAGCTGCGCATTGACTCGTCCCACGGCAGCTTCAGCCTGGGCTATCTCCTCGGGGCGCGACCCTGCCAGCAGCTCCGAAAGCGCCGCCGCGTAGACTTCACGCTCAGCCTGGCGAAGGCTGAGTTCCTGGCTAAGTTCGATTTCATCAAGTCGAGCGACAACCTGACCCTCCTCAATCGTCTCCCCTTCGGAAAATTGGCGCTGGATCACCCTTCCCGGGATTCTGAAACTCAATTCGGTGTCATCGACATCGACGTTTCCGGAGACCTCGAGTTCCTTCGACGGAGTCGCCGGAATGGCCCCCGATGAGAAAACGGTATTGAGGAGGCACATACAAAGGGAAACAACAATCAAAACCGGTATGAGATACTTCATGAAGGCGTATTCCAATAAAGATGCAGATGGTCACGAAAACGGCAGTGGTAGCGCATCAACGAGGAAGTTTTGTCATTGCGTGGAGGGCAAGCGACGAAGTAATCTCGTTCGAAAAAATTGCTTCGATTCGCTTTGCTCGCGATGACATGGTCGATTTGTATCTTCTCAATAATTCGGGGTAATGCAATATGAACCATCGTAAAAATGTCATCTCGAACGAATGTGGGAGATATTCCCTTCTACGGGAACAAGATTTCTCCCTTCGGTCGAAATGACAATTCCCCAAGAATTTTGAGGAAGATACGTCGATTCCACGTAACTTCTCAATAAGGGAGGCCCGCGCCCATATGCGCTAACATAAGACACCATCGGACTTCACGTTCATCTTTTCCGCTCATCTCGGAAGGATACCCTTTTTCGGATCGGTGGCGATGCCGGATGTTCCGAAAAAAAACTCGAGAGGCCGATGCAGGCGATCACTCCAGGCCCGCTCCGAGTGGATTGCGCCCGGGGCAAGATGCGCGTGGAATTCGGCTTCCGGGTGAAGGCCGATTTCGAGAAGCAATTTTTTTACGCGTTGAAAACTTCGGGCGATAGGAGGTTCCAGCTCTCCGGCGTCGAAATAAATTCTGAGGTGGCGGCCGCTTTCTGGGTGCTCTTTGAGCATTCGGATAACCCCGGCCCACGATTTGTAAAATGCGCTGGACATGCATCCCGCCAGGCCAAAGACGTCGGGAAACGCCCACGCCAGTTGAAATGCATACAACCCTCCCATCGAGGAGCCCATGATGCCGGTATTGGGGGGATCGGGCAGGGTCCGATAGGTCTTGTCGACCAAGGCCTTGACCTGTTCGATAAGAAACCGTGCATGGGCCTTTCCGCGAGGTCGGTCAAGGTTATACTCCGCCATCCGGTCGGCCGAGTTGGGGATGCCGACAACGATGATTTCCTTTATACGCTTTTTTCTGATAAGCCGCGACACAACTTCATCGACCTTCCAGTCCTGGCCGCAGAAAGAGTCGCCAGGGTCAAAGAGGTTCTGGCCATCGAGCATGTACAGTACCGGATATGCCTTGCCGCATTTTTCGTAGGACGGCGGAAGCCAGACCTGGAATGAACGTTCCTCCCGCAATCCCTCGGCGGCCATTGGCTCATGTGTGCGAAGATCTCCGATGACCGGGTCGACCGTCAAAACAATGCGGTCAAGCCAGTCAACGATTGTGAGTTCAATTTGTGCATCACACTCCGGACATAGAGAACGATTGTCCGGGGGGAAGTCGGCGTTGGGGTCGAGGTAGATGGCTTGGGTTCTCCAGCTTCCCCGGGTGATCTTGAACTCAATGGGCTTCCCCGCCGGAACCTCAAAAGAAACCCCGAAGGTTCCCCGTTTGCGCGGAACCAGTGGAATCGCGTCAGGCTTCCAATTGCCTAAGGCAGGAATGTTCCCTGCCACAAAAATCCCGTCATCATGCTCGACTCCGGGTGCAAAAGAAACCTTCAGTTCGACCCGGACCTTTGCTACTTTCGAACCACCTGGAGACCTTGCCACGTCGCCCTCCTGGATTTCATTGTCGCACATGATACCAGCGAAAACTTCTATTTGCCATAATGCCCCCATTGGTAACCTGAAATTAATGATGAGCAATCGGAGCGATACTCTTCCGCTGAGGTCAATCCGGTTAGCGGATCTGCCGATACTACTGGTATGATTAAATTGCAAGGGGGGGGAACCATGCCCGCCAAACTTATTTCGGAAATCATCCTCGACAGGATCGCCGACGGAACACCAATTTCGCAATTGAAACGGGAATTCGGCCTTTCCAAAAAGGACATCGTGACGGCGGCGTTATATGGGGTTGCCGAGCTGCGCGAAGAGTACATGTCACTATTGGCAAAAAAGCGGAAGTTCCGCTAAATGTTTTCCGGCTCCGGTATTTTCCGCGACCCGAAGGCGCGGTAGGGGGCGTGTTAAAATGGATGGTTTGAATGATTTAAAGCCTCGAATCCTGAGGCAACTCAAGTTTGCGCTTCAGGATCTCAACCCCAACATCAGATTTTTGGCTCTCGAAGGCGTAGCGCGGTTTTCCGACCCATCGCTTGCGGAGTACGTTCAAAAGCTCTTTCATGACCAGGACAAATATGTCAAATGGAAGGCGATCCAGATCGCAGGAGTCCTCGGCGTGGCAAGCATCATTTCGGAGCTTGAAAAGCTGCTGATTTCGCCTGATGTGAACACCCGGCTTTATGCCGCGCAAGCGCTGGGACTGACCGGTCGGCCTGATGTTCTTACGCCGCTGCTCGATTTGGCGGCCCGGGAAACCGCGCCCCAGGTGCGCCAGATGGTCGTGAAGAACCTCAATCTTTTCGGAGGAAGCATCCCATGGGAATTCCTTGGAAGGTCAATCCAGGATCCCGATCTGGGGGTAAGGCTGAATGCCGCTTCGACACTTGGGGCGATAGCTCCAAACGAGCATGCCTGTGACATCCTGATCAATCTTCTTGAAAGAGAATCCGACAATCGCGTTTTTGCCACCGCGGTCATGTCGCTCGGAAGATTCCGGAAAGAGATTCTTGTGGGTTATTTCCAGCACAGCCTTTTGCACAGAGAGCCGCGGATCAGGGCAAATGCCGTCGAGGCGATGGGATGCCTTCCGTTTCGAAGCGTTGAGCTGCTCCTTGTTCCATACCTACGCGACCCATCAAACCGGGTAAAGGCGAACGTCATGGGAATTTTCCTGCACAACGGTATGGGCCCGCGAGTGATCGGGGAAGTCCGCTCTCTAATGGTGTCTCCCAACCATTGGGACCGTGCGAGTGGAGCCTGGCTTATCGGAACCTACGGAGTTAAGGAGCTCGTGCCCCTACTTATAGCCCTCCTGAACGATGAAGAATCCGCGGTCGCCGAGCGGGCAGCGTGGGCCATAGGAAAGATCAAGGGTCCGGGGTTGTTCGAAGAACTTCTCCGTTCATGGGGTTCGGCAAAACAGTGGGCTTTACCGGCTTTCCTGTCGGCCATAAAAAGAATTGCCGCTTTGAAGAATGTTCCGACCCTGATACAGATCCTGGAGAAAGACAAGAATCCACGGACAAAGGCGACCGTCATAGATATTCTGTCCGATCTCGATGCGCTGATCGCCAGATCCGCGGTTGAAAAGTTCATCAAGGACCCCGAACAACGGATCCGGGTAAGCGCGTTGTTGTTCATCGCCAAAGTCGTCGGGCCACCGAGCAATGACCTGCTCTTTAAAGCACTCGACGACCCGACCCCGCGAGTAAGGGCCCTTTGCGCGGAAGCTCTCTTGAGGAACGGAGACTTTAGGGCTTTAAAGGTGCTGGCCACGCAGTTGACCGATTCCGAAAAACTTGCGCGGGTTCAAGCCGGGATTGGACTTCGCGAGCTTTCGGCATCCGAGTCACATATTGCGATCACCCCTGAAAAATGAAAAACCGGGAATCTTTTACCGATTTAGTCGGAAAGATAGCCGTAGACGTAGCCGGCGAAGGCTACTGCGCTGATAATCATCGCCCACCAGATGAAACGAAAAATGGACATATCTTCCTCCGAAACGTGATGTGTGATACCGAGACGGATGATAACACACACAGCCCCAACGGTCAAAAAGTCCAATCAGGAGGTCATGGCCATGATGCGTAACATCCGGGCTGTTGCCTTTATTTCGCTGGTGTTAGTTTCAAGTTCGGTGGTATTCCTCCCGGCGACCGCAACCGCGGAGTTCGACAACACGAACATTCTCATCGAGGAAGCTGTCAACCACATCTACCAGCAGCGGTTCAAACAGGCTCATTCAGCGCTGAAGCAGGCTTTTGAGCAGTCGCCCAGGCATCCGGGCGTCCACTTCAACCTTGGAAGACTTTTCGAGATGACGGGTAACTTCCCCGAAGCGCTGAGGGAATACCAGATGGCGGTAGTTCTTGACCCCTCGATGGTAGCCGCCCGGCGCGGAATCGCCCGTTGCTCGGTCGAGATCAAGCGGATCAGAGGATCTGAAGAAGCCTCGGTACTGGACGAAGCCGCCAGGGAAATCACCTCCAGGAACGGGAGCAATCAGTCAGGGCGATCCGGTGATGCAGGCCGGCGAGTGGCTGTTCCCCCTGCACGCCCACCGTCCGCGCCTAGTAATGCTTCACGAGTGGTCGTTCAGAACCCGGTATCCCAGGCTGTTCGGACAACGGCGGAAAACCAGAAAATGATGCCAGGGTACGGTGACAAAGAATCGGGAACTCCGACCCCTTCAATGGGGGAGGCGGGGCGTTGGCCCCCGAATGGCGCAGTCGAAACGGCCCCGTCTGTTCCGGCGATGGAGCTTCCGCCGATGCCGGCTTCGGCGCAGCTTCCGCAGGCTGAAAACCTTCAATTGCCGCCCCTTCCTCAGGCCGTCCAAGAGCGAGTTCGTGAAGCTCCGTCAACCGAAGAGGAAAGCCGGGCGGAAGCCCTCATGGAACGCGGCGATTACTCCAAAGCCTACGAAATTCTCAACGGGATTGCCACCCAGAATCCGGACAATCCTCACCCGCTGTTTCTTCTTGGAAAGCTGTTCAGTCTCAAGGGCGAGCTTTTCAGCGGAATCAAGTATCTCGAGGAAGCCATCAAGGTCGACGAGCGGCAGTATCCTGCCTATTACCTTCTAGCCCAGGATTATTCACGGGTGAACCTTTTGGACGATGCGATCCGGAATTATCTGATCTATTTTGGTGTAAAACCTCAAGCCGGTGTCGCAGTCGAGATCGCTCGGACGTATGAACGCATGGGCCGGGATGATTTGGCCAAAGAATATTACGGGAAGGCAAACGCGATGAATCCAGGGAACCCCAACCTCCAATCACGCTTGTCTGACAGCGAGACTGAGGTCGCCAACGATCTGTATCTGAGGGCAAACCACGCTTTTACCACCGACGATTTCCCGGGGGCTTTGACGCTGTATCAGCAGGCTTTGAACTCGCGAGGACTCGACCCTACCTACCGCCGCGACGCGGAGCGGAAAGTGCAGGCCGCGAAGCTTCGTTCGCAAGCTCTTGCCGAGGAGGCCCGCCCCGGAATCGAGGGCTTCCAGCAGACGCGGCAGATCTATGGAACCGTCAATCTTCAGTATCCGCAGTTAGCCGACATAACTTTCAAGACGAAGTTCACCGGCCCAGTAACCGTGGAATGGCGCGGCTTCGTTGCCCGCAAGTTTACACGATACGGTCAGGATTTCCTCGTCATGATCAAGGAGCTTTCAAACGACGAGCTCGATCAGATGCGGCGGGACCAGAACGATTATCGCCTGAACCCGAACTTCACGAATCAGCCTGTATTTCTGCTCACCACGCCGCGAGGCGGTTTTCCCAAGTTCGCCGACAAGGGAAAATTCATCACCTTCACCGGAAAAACCGATTGGCGGTTTTACGATGTCATCAACGATCTCGGCCAGAGCATGAAGCTTCCGGCGTTCGATTTTCTCGCCGGCCATCCCTGACATCTGGTTTTGGAATTCCATTTCCAACAAATTCGTACGGATCCAGAGGCTGGTTGGTAGGGAAGCAGGGAAAAGCCACCAGCAAATCCAAAAAATACGGCTTTCTTAAAAAGTGAACTTATCGTAACTTCTC
This sequence comes from bacterium CG2_30_54_10, assembly GCA_001872985.1. Classification (GTDB taxonomy): domain Bacteria; phylum Muiribacteriota; class Ozemobacteria; order Ozemobacterales; family Ozemobacteraceae; genus CG2-30-54-10. The sequence continues at coordinate 7,168 of MNYA01000067.1, forward strand.
AAAAAAGGGGGGCACGCGCCCACCTTCGCCTCGCGAAGTGAATTCGCGAGGCTCATCCCCCGCGGTCGGGCGCTTTGCGCCCTCCGGTCTGCCTTCACTCTTCCCCCGACTTATTG
>MNYA01000064.1 GCA_001872985.1 bacterium CG2_30_54_10
AGCCCCAGCCTCAGCCCCAGCCTCAGCCTCAGCCCCAGCCTCAGCCTCAGCCCCAGTTGCCTCAGATGCGGCCTCAGACTCAACTTCATCCCCTTCTTCAACTCCTTCCCCCGCCCCATTCACATCCTCATCCTCATCCTCATCCTCATCTTCCTTCTCGCCAACTCCTTTCCCAACGGCCTCCCGTGAAGAGCAAGGGAGTGAAGATGCTGAAATTATAAACGTCACCTCAACCTCGAGCCGCCCCGTTGCTCCTCCAGCCGCTGCGAATACCCATAAAAAAATACGTCGGCCGCGAAAAATTGAAATCTTCGAGGATGAATCCCCCCGCGGATCCTGGAAAATATATTTCGCGGTCTCGGTCATGCTTATCCTAATCGGAATAGGGCTGTTCAATATCTCCGCTCATTTCCAGAAAGGCAACGACACCCCGGGAATTCTTTTTTCCCTAAATGGCGAAATTCAGACCCATGGAAATGCCTTGGGGGGTATCGGCCTTGCCTCAGGACAAAGTAATGTCCTCACCCGGGAAGTCGCCGCTTTCGCGCAAAACGGTAATACAGATGGCGGGTACAAGGCTTCCCTCGCCCCCCGCCCGGTAGGTGACTCAGGCTTGGCAAGTGATACCGGCTCGGCCGGTGATACCGGGATTGTTAGTGGCCCTGGCGCCCCCGGTGATCCCGGGCTGGCCGGCGGCCCCGCTCGGACCACATCCGATGCTGTTGAACGCGGGCTCGCCATGATCGGCAACGGTGAGATTGCTTCCGGAATCGCCGTCCTGGAGGCAGTCTCCCAGAGACAAAACGGACTTGATTCTCTTGCATGGAAAACACTTCTGCAAACGTATTTTTCCCATGACCTTATGGCGGCTTATGAAGACTGTATCGGCAGATATCTGCAAGCTAATCCGGACGACTTAGAGGAGTGGGTGAACCTTGCCAAGGTTCAGTACGACAGGCAGGCATTCGTAGCTGCTTCCAGAAGCATATTAAAAGCGCTGAACCGGAATCCGAATCATCAGCGAGCCAATTTCCTCATGGGTACAATTTACAGGGAGCTAGGGCTTCCCGAAGAAGCGCTTCCCTATTTGAACCGAGCCTTGAAGACCGATCCATTGAACACCGAATTCAATCGTGAGGTCGCCGCGGCATATATAGAGATCAAAGATTTGAAATCCGCACGGCGACACCTCGAAAGAGCGATGAGCGTGACGGTGAACGCCGGAACCAGAGATGAGGAAGCTGAACGACTGATGGCCCAACTCGAAAACCAGGAAAAGCTGGAGCTTCCGGCCTACGGGCAGGCGACACTTTCCGACCCAGTGTCCATCGGGGCCCCGGAGATGGAACTACCGAAGATTTCCGGCGACCCCGTAATGGGTGGCTCGACAGTTGCCGTTTCCGGGTCGCATCCCGGCATGGGAGGCAAGGTTTTGTACGAAGCCCCGGATTGGAACCCGGAAGGGGTACGCGTGACCATCCCTCCAACCGTGCGAAAATCGCGTGATGTTTCAGCTCGCGCACTGACAATCGATGTGACCCGAGAGAATACTTCCAGCCCGACAAAATTCGGGAATCAGGATCCAGAAGTCGGAATTCACCCCGCAATCCCGGCAACCCAGACAACCTCGGCAAACTCAGCAAACTCAGCAAACTCAGCAACCCCGAAAACATCAGTACCAACCCCGACAATCTCCGCAACTCCGCAAACCTCGGCAACCTCGACAACCTCGACAATCACAGTAACACCGACGACCCCGGAAACCTCGGCAACCATCGCAATCCCGACAACCTCCCCAACCTTGGCGTCACTTGCAAACCCGGCAACCGCAGCAACCACTGCAACCGTAATTCCCAATCCCTTAGAGCACGTCTTTTCTGAATTCGTCGGAAAAGCATTTCCGGGGGCAGCATCAAATTCGGCTTCCAATTCTTCCGCGATCGCTGTCGCGCCAGTGGCAGGCCATGAGGAAACTGTTTCCGGCATTCATGAAGCGGAAAAGCGGAAATCAGCCGCATTGGAAAAGCCGCCTGCGCCGGTTTTGCCGGACGGGTCCGGGCGCCCTCCCACGCCCCTTGCCATCGCCGCTTCCTCATCCGAAAAGATCGGAGAAGGCTCTGCCAAAGGCTCTAATAAGGCCTCTGCCAAAGGCTCTGACGAAGGCTCTGCCAAAGGCTCTACCAAGGGCTCTAGCAAAGGTTCTGCCGGAGGCTCTTCTGCCGACTCTGACGAATCTCTTTCGAATTTTTTCGTAGGTTATCCTGAAAGGAATGGCCGGGGTGCCGGGTCCGGCTCTGAAGACTTGGCGAATTCAGTCGCGATAGAAGATCGGAAGGCCGAAAGGGGCAAAAAGCCGACAACTGCGGGCTTGAAACCGAGAGCGGAGTCTACAAAAGCTGCCGGGAAAGCATCGGCTGACGATAATTTAAAGCGACTATGGGCAAAAGGGTTCGAAAATTATCTTGCGGGAAGGTGGGAACAGGCACTACCGAGTTTCCTCAGTTACCTTGAAAAGCGGGAGGATCCCAGGGTCTACGATATGGTCGGGATCATTTTCGAAAAGCTTAAGCTCGAACATGATTCTTTCGATGCGGTAATGAGCGCCTATCGCCTGGGACAAAAGGATCCTCAGACCCTCGTCAGGATCGGATTGCTTGCGGAAAAGATCGGAAACTTCTCCAAAGGCGTCGAATTTCTGGAGCAGGCCAAAGCGAAGTTACCGCATCGGGTCGATCTGAAAATTCATTTGGCACGTTGCTACAAGGGGTCTGGAAACTCCGCCGAAGCCAGGGAAATCCTCCGGAAAGTAGTGGCGGACCCACAGCAGTCCTACGCGGTGAAGCGGAGTGCGGAACTCGATCTTGCCCTGATCGATAAACCCGGATCCCGGTGAATGGCCCCGAGCTGAGAAAGAAAATGGAAACACAATGACCTATGATGCGATGAAGACCAATATCTCGACAAATCTATTTGGCCTGAAAACCGAGATGGGGGGTTTGGCCGAACTTGTGGACAACTGGATCCTGACCTTGAAAGGCGAGGAAGAGCGACGATCCAGGGTTAGAGCGATTAGCGACATCATGAGCAAAAGCGGTATGGCTTTTCCCCCCGACGATCGCGCTGAAGTGCTTTCCCACCTGGAAGCGCTGTTGAGCCCATCCGAATTCATGATGTTCAGTTCGGTGGGCTATCGGGAAAAGCTTCAGCTTCTTTTCAGAACCCAACTCGAAAAGGTTAATTCCCAGCTCGACCAGTTGATTTTGCTTGTACAAAAGCTTCTGGAACGACTCGAATCGCCGCTTGACCCCCATGAAAGAACCGTCGGGATTTTTTTCGCCCAGGAGGAAGAACGCAAAAGGATTTCCCGGGAAATCCATGACGGGCCTGCCCAAACCCTTGCCGCCCTGACGATGCGGATCGACTACACCCTGGAACTCCTCCTCAAGCCGGATGAGCTGAAGGTCGAACTAAACGAGCTGAAAAGCTCTATTATCCGCAGCTTGAAGGATATCCGTCGATTCATCTTCGATCTGCGCCCTATGGCCTTGGATGACCTGGGGCTCATTCCCACACTCGAACAGTTCATCACCGGCTGCAAGGGGCGCACCGTGGCATCCTTAAGTCTGACCGTCGAGGGTAAGCGCCAACCACTTCCCGCCGATAAAGAGCTGGCGACTTTCCGGGTCATTCAGGAAGCGGTCAACAACTCGATCAGGCATTCTCAGGCACGCGCCATAAGCATTTTTCTGACATTTGAAGTCCAACGGGGCTTTCTCAGCATTGTCGTGAAAGATGACGGAAAGGGTTTCGACCTTGAAAAACTGAGAAAGGTCTATTCATCTTTGAAGAAACTGGGTCTGGTCAGCATGGAAGAGCGGATTCGAACGATCGGAGGACTTTTTGAGATTGTTTCCGCATCCGGAGATGGAACAGTCATTTCATTCAAAGTCCCGCTTTGATTCCATGAGCTCCCCCAGGAATGTCCGTGTTCCATGATTTCGATTCCACCCAAGGGTCTCCAAAATGCGCTGATCTTTTACTTCACCTGCATAATAATTGTCACCAGCGGCTTTTTTGCGATTGTTACCATTTCCAGGGAAAACCTGACAAACTATGAGGAAGCCGTTCAAGAGTCCTATTTCCTTGGGCGTCTTCTCGTCGACCCCGCCCGCATCCTTCTGACGACCGGTTCCAAAGATTCCATCCAACGGATCTGGGAAAGCCGGACCGGCGACCTTCTGCAGATCAAGGCGACAGTTTATGACGAAGGCTGGTGGCCCAAATGGGGCGATACTCCGCGCAACCCGAGCGATGGATTCCCGACAAAGGAAGAGCTCCGAACGGTTTCATTCAGGCCGGGAGTGGCAAACCAAAGTTCCCGGGAGATTTTCTTTGCGGTAGCTTCCCAAGGGGTGTTATTGGGGGCAGTAGCTGTCGGAGTGCCCATGATCGGAGCAACCTTGAAAAGAGATTCGGTCACTACGATCGTCTTTTCGATGATTTTCAACATTTTGATGGGAATCGCGCTTGCCATGTTCATCGCCCAGATCATTCTGCGCCCACTGAATGACCTTCTCGAAGGCCTCGAAACCGTCAAACGCGGAGATCTTGGACAGAAGATATCCGTCGCCGCAGGCGGGGAGCTCCAGGTAGTCGGCGAAATGTTCAACCTCATGACGGCTTCCTTGGGCGAAAAAACCAGGGAAGCTCTTGAACGAACCAGGGTTCTCGACGAAAAAGTCCAGGAACTTTGGGAAATCTACGGGCTGACCAAGGAGATGGGTTTTTCCCTTCATCTTCACCAGATTCTGAAACGGTTCCTTGAAAAAGCGCAGACACTTTCTTTTTCTTCCTACGCGCAGATCCTCTTGTTCAATCCTGGCGCCAACAGGTTCGAGGTGCAGGCGGAAACGCCTGTTCTCCCGTTGATAACCATCGAGGAATACGAAAAAAACCTACAGGCTTGCCTGAAAAATATCGAGACCACCGAGGGTTTCACCCGAAATCATACACTCCTTTTTTTGCCGTTGGTTTCAGGTCGAGTGGTAAAGGGAGTCCTATTCCTCGCCAAGCAGGGGAGTCAGCAATACTCGGAGGGAATCCGACGTTTTCTTGAAACCATCGCCCCGTTAGGCGGCTCGTTGATAGAAAATGCCCAATTGTACCAGCACGTTGTCGGAATGAAGGACTACATCCGAAACGTTCTTGAAAGCGTCGACTCCGGGGTGGCAACCGTTGACGTGAATGGAATGCTGGTGAGTACCAATTCATCGTTTCGAAAGATTCTCGGCCTGGCCGGGGAGGTTATCGAACCTCGATCTTTTCGCGATGTGTTGATGGATTCATGTGACCCCGCCTTCGTCGAGAAAATATCCACTTTGTTGAATGGTAATTCCCCGGCGAATCTTATCCAACAAGGGCTGGGTCAGCTTTCCCTTAACCATCCCGGCCGCGATAGCGTGATACTTCAGATCCGCGTTCATCCGCTTCGCGCAGGGGAAAATATTATTGGCAAAGTCCTAATCCTGGACGACCTTACCTCCCTGAAGCAGATCGAAAGGCGAATGCTCGAGTCCGAGAAATGGGCGGTTCTTGGTCGGCTGGCGGCATCGGTTGCCCATGAAATCAGGAACCCCCTGGTTTCCATTCGCAGCCTGGCCGAAGTCCTCGGGGAAGACCTGTCCGGCGAACAGCTTCAGCACATCCGTGTCGTGATCGGGGAAGTCGATCGACTCAATAAGGTGGTGGAGCAGCTTCTCAATCTTGCACGCCCGGAGGCAACGAATTTGCGGCGTGCCAACCTGATCGATATCCTCGAGGAAATTCTCCTGCTTATCAGGCATGAAGCTCATCGCCACAAGGTCGATTTGCAACGGGTGTGGTTTCTTAACCCTGTGTATGTTAAAATCGATACAGAAAAAATGAAGCAGGCCTTCTTGAATGTTATGCTGAATGCCATCCAATCCATGGATCAGGGGGGAACCCTCACCGTCCGGGTCCGGGAAGCCACGGAACATGACATCTTCCAAAAGCCGGTTCAGAAAAACGAGGTCGTAGTCGTTGAGTTCGAGGACGAAGGCCATGGAATCACCCCCGAAGATCTTGCAAGGGTTTTCGAGCCGTTTTTTACCACCAAAACGCATGGGACAGGGCTCGGTCTTGCGATAACCAAAAAGGTAATCGACCTTCATGATGGGCAGATCGTCCTCGATTCCAAACTCGGGCAGGGCACCAAGGTGACCATGGCCATTCCCTCGCTTGAACGAAATGGCTGATAACTCCGGGCAGATTCCTTCAATCCTCATTGTCGATGATGAGGAAGCGGTACTCTACACACTCGAAACAGTCCTGAAACGCGAGGGATACCAAATCGAGCGTGCAGGCTCCGCTCGGGAGGCCCTCGATAAGCTCGACGCCCGGAATTTCGATCTGATCATCTCCGATTTGAATATGCCGGGAGAGTCCGGCCTGGAGCTTCTTGATGCCGTCCGAAAGAAAGATTCCGAGAGCCTCTTGATTCTCATCACCGCCTTCGGATCGGAAGCCGTCGCGGTCGATGCCATGAAACGAGGTGCCTACGATTATCTGGCGAAACCTTTTGCGAACGATGACCTGAAAATCACGGTCAGAAGGGCGCTTGAAAAGGCCGCTCTTCGACATGAGAACATGATTCTCCGACTTCAGCTCCATGAGCGCGAAGGTCTTCAGGCAATAATCGGCTCCAGCGAAGGCATGCAGCGGATCTACGATCTGATCGAACGTGTGGCTCCGAACGATGTGACGGTGCTCATCACAGGCGAATCCGGCACAGGAAAGGAACTCGTTGCACAGGCTATTCACTCTTTGAGCGCCCGCAAGAGCGCTTCATTCGTTAGAGTGAACTGCGCTGCGATTCCGGAAACCCTTATTGAAAGCGAACTCTTCGGGTCCGAAAAGGGGGCTTTCAGCGGAGCAATCTCGCGGCGCCTCGGGAAATTCGAGCTGGCCGATCGCGGCACCATTTTTCTTGATGAGATCGGCGACATGTCCCTGGCGACCCAGACTAAAATACTTCGGATACTTCAGGAAAAAGAGTTCGAACGGTTGGGCGGGCAGCACATGGTCAAGGTCGACACGCGCGTAATCACCGCCACCAACCGGGATCTGACGAAAGCGATCGCTGAAGGAGCTTTTCGGGAAGATCTTTTCTACCGGTTGAATGTGGTCAACATCCAACTTCCA
>MNYA01000434.1:0-5081 GCA_001872985.1 bacterium CG2_30_54_10
AAAAGCCTCAAACGCAGATCGGATCAACGTTACGCCCACTTCTCGATAAATGGCATGTAAATTTTCCAAAGTGTCTGTTTGAGCGAGGGTTCGAGGTATTCACTTCAGCAGGCTAAACACTTACCTAAACTCTTACTTTCTTTCCTTCCTCTTCAGATCTGCGTTAATGCGCGTTTATCTGCGGCAAAAAAATCCTTTCCTTTTTTCTATTTTTTCATTTCTCCAGCTTTCTTCGTTTTTCTTATTTCAAACCGCCGAACTCTTACAGGATATCAAACTTGGCGGGGTTTGAAAAGTGGGACGCATTTTGAGTTCAGAGAGTGGGTTTGTCCTCGGCGTCGGCGTCCAGTCGAAGCTTTTCAAGGTATTTCATCACTGGGCCAATTAGGACTCCGGCATCGATACCGCCCTGAATGCATTCCTGAAGGATCTCCTTGAGCGCCGCCTTTCGCGGACCGCTGGTGATCCGCATTGCAGCGTAAATGTTTTTCACCGCGTCGGGGTCGGGGTTGTTGCGCAATATCAGCCCGGCTCTTCGCACGAGAGTCATGTTGACATCCTCACGGAGAAACCGCAGGAGAAGCGGTCTGGTCGAAGAATAGCTGATCTGAGCAAGGCAGACAAGCGCTTGTTCCTTGATGGTCGAGCTGTCGGAGAGCAACATGTCCTGTAGTGCCTTCATGGCTTGAAGCTTGTCAAGCCTGAAAAAAGTTCGCAGTGCGGCCGACCTGATGGTCGGATCGACTTCCCGAATGAGTCGTGGAAGCTCCTTGAGCAGAATTTCAGGAGCCAACCGGCCAACCCCTTCGATGGCGCGGGCTTGCACGGGGCCTTCACTGCTTTTGAGTGCCATCATGAGAAACGGCATGTCTTCCTTTGCGTCTCCGAAACGACCAAGAAGGCGAACCGACTCGGAAATGACGACGATATCGAACTTCATTCGTGAGAACCGCTGTAGATTCGCCTTTACGAAGGAAAACTCCTCGACCGATTTTATCTGGCCCAGAAGAGCAAGTTGCTCATCACGCAAAAGTTTCTGAAACTTGTCGGGTGCAAGCTCAGCCTGAAGCCTGTCCCGATCGGGGTTCTCAGCGAAAATGGCACAGAGGAGACCTTTGATGCGTTTGTCGGTTTCCTTCAAATAGAGTTCCTGAAACTTCTGCTTCACTTCCGGAATCGTGCCATGCTCGCGTAGCGCTTCGATGGCCTCGTACCGCCGCATCGGTTCCTTGTGTTGAAGCTCGTCGAAAAGGGCCACAAGGAGAGAGTTCCGTTGCCGGGTTTCGAGTTGCTGCCGGATCCTGGCGGTGAACTCATCGACCGATCCTTCCATGATCCCGGAGAGTCTTATTGAGCCGAGAACCGCATTGATGCAATCTTTACACCATTTTCCCTTGGCGGTGGATGCGCTGTCCGCGATGTCCATGAGCCAGTAGATGGTGGTTTCGCCTGGGTTGAGGTAGAGAAGATAGGCTGCTCTCGCCAGAACCCGGGGATCCTCTTCGAGGGCCAGGGCATTGAAAATCAGTTCCTGTACCTTGTGGAATGGGATGCTCATGCTTTGCATGATCGCTGCGGCGCGAACCGATGCATGCTCCGAGGCGAACATCTGGCGCAGATAATCGACACCCTTCATGAAATGGAATCGAAGGATCGTCCGCAGCGCGCGATTTTGAACAGGCGGAAAAGGCGAGGTCAGCGGCACCCCGATCTTTTCGAAAAGCAGCCTGGGGGCGAGCCGCTCAAGGGCTCCTATGACCTCGATCGTGAGAAGTGGGTCATTTGAGGAAATGTAAGGCATGAGGAGTTCCGCATCGTCAGGCTTTCCCCAGCGCCGGAAGGCGGAGAGGATGATCGGAGTCTTTTCGGACTGCGGGTCTGCTTCGATTCGCCGCCGGAAAACTTCCATTAGGGGAAGTATCGATTCCGCGGGGCAGTCGCACGCCGCCCCCTGGAATTCTTTTATCGGGAGAGCCCATAGCTTTTTCTCGAGATCATCCAGGTCGAGAAACTCGGGAAAGGACGATCTTCCCGACTTTTTGCGACGTTCGACGTTCAGAACTGCCTGACGGGCAAGGAACTGTATCTCAGGATCCTGGTCGGGATCGGAGGCCATTGAAGAAACCTTTTTGAAGACCGCATCGTCGAGGTCCATTTCGGACAACTGGCGCAAGGCATCACATCGAACCGAGCAATTTTCCGATTCCAGGTCTTCGAGCAACAACAAAACGAGGTTATTCAAGGGGAATCACCTCGATCTGTTGGAAAATTGCATTTTTTCGGTGCGCAGGCGGCTTTTCTCCAAATCCCTACCTCCCAACCGCTCTAACTCCCTTTCTGCAAAAGCTCACCCGGAGAGCGTACCCGAAGGGCATCGGTTCAGAAGTTCGGAATGGCGGTTTCCTCCCGATCGTAGATCTGGTAGACCGTGGTGATGCCCATCATTTTGAAAACCTCGCCGATGGCTTTCGACAGGCAGCAGAACGCAACTTTACCCTGAAGGCTGAACCCGATCTCTTCACATACTTCGAGGAGGCAGGCGATTCCAGTGCTGTTTATCACGGGCGATCCGGCAAAATTAAAAAGAAAATTCTTCTCACCCTTTTCCATGAGGGATAGAACCACCTTCTTGACCTTCTCGCCACCCTGATCTTCGATATACCCGGTCGTCCTGACAAGGACAACGTGCGGACTGTTGTGGATTTCAGTGATAACGGAAAATTCTCCCATGGTTGGTATTGTAGCCAAGCCATAACCGGGTGTCAACCAAACCCGTGGGGGCGCGTGCCTCCTCTTTTTGAGAAGATACTGAAATTCGGTCAGCGAGGAATGTCCCTAAGCAGTTCGGAAAAATCGTACCGCGTGTAGGGGCAATCTGCCGCGGGCCTTTCTGAATCGGCATTTGCGATGTATGCCTCTCCCTTGCCCGGAACGAAAAGAACGTTGTGAAGATTGCTCCGCATCGCGACAGGGCGATCCATGAGACCGATCGCGGAGGTGGCGGTGAATGACCCATGCCCGGAGATCAGACGTCGGCGAAGATGGTTGAGCCGCTGCCCAGCGGACATGACCACGGTGTCGGCGATTCCCTCTCCGACTTGCGGGTGCGCCTGCCCTGCATCCAGGAACTCCAGGCCCTGCGGTGTTGCCTTCATTCCGACCGCGGAAGGAATTTTTCCGTCGGCGAAAACGTAGTAATACTCGCAGGTACGCGGACTGCCAGCCCAAAGATTCTTTACCTGCGAAAGCGAGTCGCATTCTTCGAGAGCCCGCCGCATGAGTGTGGCCATTGGAACCCCATCCCATTGATAACGACCGCCGCCACCCATTTCCCCGAGGGAGATCCCGGCCTCGTTCATCCCGCTGACTGACCCCTGGAATCCTGAGAAGCTGGCGTTGAGAAAGGCTTTATACCCATCAGGTTTGACCACGAACGCCACCGCGCATTGCTGCAGGCCGATCTCAGTCATGTAATCGAGAACCCGCCCGTGGTAGAGTGTTCCATCGGCGGTCCCCCTTCCGAAAACCGCAAACCCGGAACAATGGAAATATTCCGGAAAAATGCTTGACAAGCGTGTTTCCCGAATCGAGATTCCGGGGCAGGCGGAAACGATCGCATCCATCTCCTCGAGGTGGCGGGAAGGAATGTGCGGGCTGAGTCTGCGCCAGGCATCTTCAAGCTCGTCGAGAAACCATTTTCCCTTCTCTATGGTTGCAACCAAACCCGCCAGATAAATCGTCGAATCCACCGTTCGCCGGATCTCCTGCCTCAGAAGCATGCCGTGAGCTGTTCCGATCTGGGACGGGGTTCCGCTAAGGCGAACCAGGATCTGCCCGCCGATGTGGCGAAGATCTCCGTGCGGAACGGTGCGGGGCTCGGCCCTCGCCAGAACGGGAGATCCGGGAAATTTCACCGAAAGCGCCCTGAAAAGGCCTCGAAAAAGCATCTTCTCGAGATCGACCCGGGAAACCTTTACGACGCGCACATCAGGCGCAAAGGCCGGTTCCCCGGTATCGGGAACAGTTATCGATTCGATGGAAAACGAATGCAAACCAGCCAATCCGCGTGAGTCCGAAGCCAGGGAAAACACGAGCCTGGACGGCCCCGATGCGTTAACGCTGATGGTGCCGCCTCCCTTCAAACCCCACGAAACCCATACTGAAGGGGTGCTTCCGGCCGGAATCGTCAGCAAGCTGGGAAGTACCAGCCGGCGAAGACCTGCTTCCAATGTCGTCGGCCCGAGAATCGCCAGAAATGGGTAAAGCGAGGTTTCAGGAGTAATCAGCCTTCCACTGAGCCCCTTGGCCGAAATGTTGTCGGAACCTGCGGGAAGGCCGCCTTTCCCGACGAAAACCGTTCGCTCCCGAGGAACGGCCAGATTTGTCTGGCCGGGTTGATGTGAAATAAAAACATCGCGCCAGGAGCTTTCGACCTTCAAGCTCCATGATTCCTCGTCACTCCGAACGATCGTCAAACGGTGGATCCGCGAAGGAAGTCCCGCATTCCGCGTCACTGGCCCAGGGGGAAATTGGGGCTTGGTTGCCGGGCCGCCTTCGGCCACTCGTGCGTCGAGAAGTGATGGCCCGTCTTCCGAGACCGCCTCGAGGATAAAACCGAATCTGGAACTTCCTTCCGTCAATGGTTTTGCAAGGGCCATGACGGTCTCGACAAACGCATCGGAATGATCCTGCCCCTCGGCACGGCACGGTGGCCACGCAACGATGAAAAGATAGAGATTAAGAAAAAGCAAGAGAAAAAGCAAAAGCAAAAAAAGCAAAAGTGAAGCCCGGAACGAAGACCTCGCCCAACTGCCAAGAGACAAGAATGCGTTTTTGCACACGATCGGTTCTCCACTAGAGCATTGGAAATTGTGGTTCAGTTTCGCGAGGGGGAGCGCGGATTGAGAGTTGAGCGTTCAAGAATGGCAAGGCCGAGATCATCCACGGTTGAGAAGACTGCTTCTGCGAAACGCCAGGCTTGAGGTCCGGAAAGCCGTTTCCCTGAGCTGGTTTTCGCCAAGGTCTTGGGGGTTGGCTTTGTTCTCGCCAAATGAGGCGGTTCAGAACGCGCCAAAGCGATG
>MNYA01000434.1:5175-7228 GCA_001872985.1 bacterium CG2_30_54_10
GGGGAGCGGGAGCGGGAGCGGGAGCGGGAGCGATTGAAAGAGATGTAGAAGTAGAAGTAGAAGTAGAAGTAGAAAGAGAAGGAGAAGGAGAAGGAGAAGGAGAAGAAGAAGAACTAGAGGGAGAAGTGGCGGGAGCGTGAACGGGAGCGTGAACAGGAGTCTGAGCCTCGGAGGCAGGTGAATCCGCAGTAATCTGGATGCTGTTAGGCTGTTGGGTGGCCGGGATTACTGCAGCTGCCGCGGGAGGGCGAACCTGAAGAGGCACTGCCGCTACTGTCGTCACTGCCGGAATGGCCGGCGCGGAGTCAGGAGATTCGAGTTCCTGTTCGGGGCGCACCTGTCCTGTGAGGTAAGCGGCAAACCAGCCTCGGATGTCCACGTTCACTGGCTTTTCGGGGCCGAGCGAGAAACCGGTGGAAACATTGTAAAGGCGCTCCAGTTGATTCCTGAGGCGCCGTTCGCGCTCGTATATGTTTTTTTTGGTCCGATCATCACCTGCGGATGCGAGTTCCTGGTCTCGAGCCCCCCATCGAAGCTCGATCGAATGGTAAGGATCGAACGAGAGATCGAACAAACGCTGAACCACATCGTGAAAAGTCAGGCTGACAGGTTTTCCCGCACTGTTCACGTATTGGATGCGCAAACCTTGGTTCATTGAATCGTAAATGCCGATGAGTTCCTGTGCCAGCTGCTGAGGTCCACCGGAGTATTCCAAAATCGGATCTCGGGTTTCAGCTAATCGAATCCAGGCGATCGCTCGTAGGAACAGATCCCGAAACGCCACCTTAAGCCGGGCATCTCGGGATGGCGTGGAATACTGTTCCCACTCCCCGTCGGTTCCGTAGATGTTTGAGGGAAGCCCGCCTGGATGGCTTTTCCTGCTTATCCCGGCCTGAATGCAGATATTTACGGCTTCGCCGCGGTATTTCACATCCTCAAACACGTCTTCGAGCATGTTACGAAAATCTTCGAGCGGTCGAACACTGTTCCCTCGATTTGAAAGGCGTGCGCGGACGTAGTCAAAATAAGAGAGGCCATCAGCGCCGTTGAAGGAAAACCTTCGCTGATACTGATCGGAGGCGGAGAAGTCAGGGATGTTATGGTTGTCAAGTCGCAAAACCCGGCCTTGAGATGAATACCACTGAGGACGCCATCGTCTGAAACCCCCTCCTGAGTTTGCCGTGCCGAGGGCAAACTTTGCTCCGAACCAGGGGCGGGAGAGGCTTTTGTCGGGGTGAGCGTCGATCATTCGGATCCGACCATCTTCGGTGATTTTAAACACGACGGCGACATGGCCATTTGGATCGTAATAAATCGTTCCGGGTTTTATCGAGTCGCGCTGAATCCGGATCGGGTAGGTATCCGAGTCGGGAACATTCGGAGCCATCCGATAATATCCCGAGTTGACGAGGGTCAACGCCCAGAACATTCGTTGAGGGGTGTCGAAAGAGTCATGATCCTTCTCGGAGGCAGGTCGGTTTCTACGGCTATATCGCTGATCGCCACCACCGCTGGATATGTCTGAAACGTATCCGAACGGAAGCCTGAGCTTATATGCAACGTAGGCCCTCAACTGGTAAGGAAGATCGGCGCAGTCAGGGCTCAGGCTGAATTTTTTGTCTTCCTCACCGTAAAGCGGGTTGGTTTTCGGATCCTTGATGAAGCGGTTGAGGTTTCCGTGTTTCGACTCCCCCACCGCCTGAACGAACTCCTGATAAGCCTTTTCATCGCGGTCGGACCATCGGGTACCCGACAGAACCCACGCGGCGGCCAGAACGATTCCCTCCCCGAACACCAGGAAAACGAAACCGAAGATGGCCAAGGAAACGATTCCCGCCGGGCGCGACCTGCGCTGGGCGAAAGAGAGGGTCAGTCTTCGAAAGAGCTCGATCATCAGCGCTTCTCCCAAAACTCATCCAGGCGAACCGACAACCTGTGAAGTAGCGAACTCCGTAACTTCTCAAAAAAGGGGGGCACGCGCCCCCCTTCGCCTCGCGAAGTGAATTCGCGAGGCTCATCCCCTGCGGTCGGGCGCTTTGCGCCCTCCGGGCTG